>NZ_JBYVYK010000027.1:0-79663 GCF_058148405.1 Mycobacterium sp. DHQP2018-32-09
GTCGGGTGGGGTGACGCGGGTGGGGTCGGTGGCGGCGAACTTGGCGAGCAGCGGTTCGAGCAGGGCGCGGCATTCGGCGGTGATCCAGCCGGTGAGGCGGCTGTGGCCGTCGGGGCGTTGGGGGCCCAGGGTGAGGCTGCGGTGGCGTTGGCGGTCGGCGTCGGTGTAGGTGCCGTCGGGGTGCAGGTAGGCGGCGAGGCGGTCGGCGGCCTTGGCCAGGGCGGTGGGTGAGACCTGGCCGGCGAGTTCGGCCAGCGTGCGTTCGGCGGCGATGGTGAGGTCGGCGGGCACGGCGTCGGGCAGGTGGTGCAGGAAGCTGCGGATGACGTGCAGGTGTTCGCCGGAGAGGGTGCCGGCGGTCTGGGCGGTGGCGGTGTGGGCCAGCAGCGGTGGGAGGGGTTGGCCGTCGAGGCCGCGGCGGGGGGCGAGGTCGCGGGCTATCGCGAGGCGGCGGGTGGCCTCGGCGTGGCTGAGGCGGCAGCGGTGGGCGATGGCCTTGGCCAGGGTGGCCGCGCCGAGGTCGTGGGGGTCGACGTCGCGGTCGAGGGAGGCCAGGATGGCGTGTTGGGCGGTGGGGACGCGGCGCAAGGCGGTTTCGATGACCTCGTAGGCGTTCATTCTGTCCGCGGGGGCGGTGGCCTCGACGTCGGCCTCGACCAGCGCGGCGGCGGCCGTGGCCAGGGCGGCCGCCGCGTCGGTCAAACTCAACCTCATACTCGAAGCCATACTCGAACACTAGTTCGAGGGTCTGACATCTCCGGGCCGCGCGTTGACTCACCAACAATGCGCGCGAAGGGGTGGGTCGTTGCCTTACCGGAAGTGCGCGCGTACGCCCAGCGGATGGGTTTGACGTTGACCGAGTGCCGAGCAATCACTGAGGCCGCTGCAGTGCGCCATCAGATGGCGAGCAAGGGCGCCAAAGGTCGGATCCTCGACGACTTGTGCGCGAACACCGGCATGCACAGAAGCCACGCCCGTAGGGCATTGAAGAAGGCGTTGACGACCACGATCGTGCCTGACCGTGGCCCGCGTCCTGTGAAGTGCGAGCCTGAGGTCATTGCGGCTGTGACGGTCTGTTGGCAGGCATTGGAGATGCTGGCCGGCAAGCGGCTGACTTCGGTGAACTGGTAGCGGTCGTGAACCGTTTCGGGGAGCTGATCGTCACCGAGGACACCGTCGTGTTTCTGTCCTTGGTGAAACCCCTGTGACAGAAGAGGTTCGACACGTCGCCGACATCTGCACCAGGGCTGCCGAAGGGACCCACACACAACCACACACACGAAAAGGCCCGGCCTCCAAGGAGACCGGGCCTTCCCGTGATGTGAGTAGGACTTAGAAGTCCATACCGCCCATGCCACCGGTCGGGTCGCCCGCAGGTGCGGCGGCCTTCTCCGGCTTGTCGGCGACGACGGCCTCGGTGGTGAGGAACAGCGCCGCGATCGACGCTGCGTTCTGCAGTGCCGAACGGGTGACCTTGACCGGGTCGGCAACGCCGGCGGCCAGCAGGTCCTCGTACTCGCCGGTCGCGGCGTTCAGGCCGTGACCCGCAGGCAGGTTCGTCACCTTCTCGGCGACGACGCCCGGCTCCAGACCACCGTTGAAGGCGATCTGCTTCAGCGGGGCCGACAGCGCGACGCGCACGATGTTGGCGCCGGTCGCCTCGTCACCGGTGAGCGACAGCTCCTCGAGCGACGGGGCCGACTGCAGCAGGGCCACGCCGCCACCGGCGACGATGCCCTCCTCGACGGCAGCCTTCGCGTTGCGGACGGCGTCCTCGATGCGGTGCTTGCGCTCCTTGAGTTCCACCTCGGTGGCAGCGCCGGCCTTGATGACCGCAACACCGCCGGCCAGCTTGGCCAGGCGCTCCTGCAGCTTCTCGCGGTCGTAGTCGGAGTCGCTGTTCTCGATCTCGGCACGGATCTGAGCCACGCGGCCGGCGATGGCGTCGGAGTCACCGGCGCCCTCGACGATGGTGGTCTCGTCCTTGGTCACGACGACCTTGCGGGCCTTGCCCAGCAGCGCGACGTCGGCGGTCTCGAGCGACAGGCCGACCTCTTCGCTGATGACCTGGCCACCGGTGAGGATCGCCATGTCCTGCAGCATCGCCTTGCGGCGGTCGCCGAAGCCCGGGGCCTTGACGGCGACGGACTTGAACGTGCCACGGATCTTGTTGACCACCAGGGTCGACAGGGCCTCGCCCTCGACGTCCTCGGCGATGATCAGCAGCGGCTTGCCCGACTGGATGACCTTCTCCAGCAGCGGGAGCAGGTCCTTGACGGTCGAGACCTTCGAGGACACCAGCAGGATGTAGGGATCCTCGAGGACCGCTTCCTGACGCTCGGCGTCGGTCACGAAGTAACCCGAGATGTAGCCCTTGTCGAAGCGCATGCCCTCGGTCAGCTCGAGCTGCAGGCCGAAGGTGTTGCTCTCCTCGACGGTGATGACGCCCTCGTTGCCGACCTTGTCCATGGCCTCGGCGATCAGGTCGCCGATGGACTGGTCACCGGCCGAGATACCGGCGGTGGCAGCGATCTGCTCCTTGGTCTCGACCTCCTTGGCCGACTTGAGCAGCGTCTCGGTGACCTTCTCGACGGCCTTCTCGATGCCGCGCTTCAGGCCGAGGGGGTTGGCGCCGGCCGCGACGTTGCGCAGACCTTCGCGAACCAGGGCCTGAGCCAGGACGGTGGCCGTGGTGGTGCCGTCGCCAGCGACGTCATCCGTCTTCTTGGCAACTTCCTTGACCAGCTCGGCGCCGATCTTCTCGTAGGGATCCTCCAGCTCGATCTCCTTGGCGATGGACACACCATCGTTGGTGATCGTGGGGGCGCCCCACTTCTTCTCCAGGACGACGTTGCGACCCTTGGGGCCCAGCGTCACCTTTACCGCGTCGGCGAGGCTGTTCAGGCCCCGCTCGAGGCCGCGGCGAGCCTCTTCGTCGTACGCAATTGTCTTGGCCATTGCGAAGTGATTCCTCCGGTTAGGGGATCGCACGTTCGTCGGTCGGATTCAGTGCCCGCGACGGACGACAGGGGCTGTGCTCGCTGATGCGGCCCCGGCCTCACCGTCCCGACCTAGCACTCACTGAATGAGAGTGCCAACGTCATTCTTAGCACTCGACCTAGGCGAGTGCAAGGTCGCATCGGGTGTCCGGCACGCGGCTCAGCGCACCGCGACGAGATCGAGTCCGCAGTACGCCAGGACCGCGCCCGGCACCCGGCCCAGATAGTGCGCCGTCGACGCCCGCGGACACGGATCGGCCAGGTCGCGCGACGTCCCGTCGGCACCCAACACGCGCAGCGGCATCCGGGCCCGCGGGTCTGACCGCAGCGCGGCGACGGTGCCGGCGTCGGGCAGGAACGTCGCCCACTGCGAGCCCACCCGCACGACGGTGCGCCACTCCACCCTGCCGTCCTGATGGCCGAGCCCGACGTAGCGCCATGGCGTCGCGAGTAGCCGCCGCTCTCCGATCTCGAAGATCGCGACCTCCGCCGGGTCGCCGGGGCGGCCCAGCCGGGTCAGCAGCACCGAATCGGCGTCGATGAGCGTCGAGTCGAAGCCGTCGGGCAGTCGATCGGTCTCGCGCCCAGTGACGGCGTCGAACAGCACGTCCGCCGAGCCGTCGAAGTGCACCAGCGCGGTGCGGCCGCGTGCCGAACCCAGCCACGCGGCCCCGGTCACGCCGGGCGGGCGGCGCAGCGCACCCAACGTGTCGCCCGTTGCGGGATCGAGCATCGTGGCCACCGTGCCGGAAGGCCCGTCCGTCGGGCCCCGACACGACCTGAGCAGCACGGCGTCGTCGGTCAGCAGGGCCCGGGCAGCGACCGCGCACGGGGTGGGCCCCGCCAACGGGGCGAGCACGTGGGTCCAGGCGTCGCGGCCCGATCGGGGCTGCAGGCCGGTGAGCGTCACCGACCCGTCGTCGGCGACGTGCGCGGTCACCACGACCCGCGCGGACCTCCCACTGACCTGCCGCTCGTTGGGCAGCGCGGCGGTGTCGGTGCGACTCCACAGCGGCCTGCCGGTCATCGCGTCGATGCCCACGGTGGCGAACGAACCCCGCAGCGACGTCCACACCACGACGACGCCGTCGGGTCCGGGTCCCGTCGACGCCAGCCCCCAGACGACGAGGTGCGGCGCGGAGAACGACCACCGGCGCTCGCCGGTGACCCCGTCGAAGGCGTCGACGCGGTCGAACGTCTCGACGCCGTCGCCGTGGACGTCGCGCACGAACCCCGGCCCCGCGGGCAGCAGGCCGTCACGTCCGGCGGGCGCGTCCTGCAGGTAGGCGACGGCACCGGTCAGCGGGGGCGGCGGCGGCAGCGGCGCGGCGGGCGACGTCGGGTTGACGATCACCGGGCGGTGCGCGGCCACCAGCGTGGCGCTCAGTGCGAGGACGCCGACGAGCGTCGCGGCCGTCAGCGTGGCCAACGCGGCGCGCGACGTGCCGGGCCTGACGTGCGGGGTGCTGGTCAGCGCGGCTACGAACGCGGCGGGCACCGCCAGGCAGGCCAGCCACCAGGCGGCACGCGCCGAGACCGTGGAGCGGGCGCCATCGAGCGCGACGTCGGCCTCCGCGGCGCGCGCGAACAGCGCGGCCGAGCCGCCGATCCGCAGCATGACCAGACCCGACAACGTCGCCACCGCGACGCACGTGGCGAACACCGCGAGGCATCGGCCCCGCAGCCGCGTCCGGCGGTGGCCGTAGAGCAGCAGCGCGACGAGGACCACCGCCACGGCCACCACCGCCGACGTGCGCACCAATACGTCGGTGACGTCGGCGCGGTCGGCGCTCAGGGGGTAGGTCGGATTGCGTTGGGTCCAGCCGAGAGTGACGGCGCCGACGGCGCCCGCCAGGAGACCCCACGCGACCCCGTCGACGGGCCGCAGCCGTCGGCCCCCCTCGCCCACGGGAGGAACTTAGCGCACGCGGGCCCGGTGCCCGGGCCGGTCAACCCGCCCGCAGACCGTCGATCACGACGGCCGCCACGCGTTCGGCGACCCGCTCGCCGCAGGCCGGCGAGGTCTTGCACACCGACATCAACGCCTTGAGTTCGACGAACCCGATGTCGGAGCGGACGGTGCCGGCACGCTGGGCGGCGGCCAGCATGTCCGACAACAGCGCGGTGAACGCGGCCTCCGCGCCGGGGGCTGCGGCGTCGAGGTCGACGCCGTATCCGATGACGGCCTCCGCGAGGCCCTGGTCCTTGGCACCCTTGCTGACGAGGTCGCCGAGGAAGCTCAGCAGCGCATGGTCGGGATCACGTTCGAGCAGGGCCCGCCCGTCGGCGACCATCGTGCGCACCCGGTCCTCGATCACCGCCCCGAACAGCGCTTCCTTGGTCGGGAAGTGGCGGTAGAGGGTGCCCGGACCGACGCCGGCGCGGCGGGCGATCTCGTCGACCGGAACCGCCAGGCCCTCCGCCGCGAACGTCTCGTAGGCGACCTCGAGCACGCGCGCTCGGTTGCGCGCGGCGTCGGCTCGAAGCGGTTGCCCCATGACCCCATCCTCCCACCGCCACGGCGATGCTCGAAGCGGAGTGCGCGTTCCGTATAGTCGGGAATAACCGGAGCGCCCGTTCCGATTAACTCTTCGAGGAGGACCGATGGACCACTGGACCACTGCCGACATCCCCGATCAGACCGACCGCACGGTCGTGATCACGGGCGCCAACACCGGGCTCGGCTACGAGACCGCTGCCGCACTGGCCGCCAAGGGCGCCCACGTCGTGCTCGCCGTGCGCAACCTCGACAAGGGCAAGGCCGCTGCCGACCTGATCGCCCGGCGCACCCCGGGCGCGCAGATCTCCCTCCAAGAACTCGATCTGGGCTCCCTTGATTCCATCCGCGTCGCGGCCGCCGCATTGCGCGACGGCCACGACCACCTGGACCTGCTGATCAACAACGCCGGCGTGATGATGACGCCCCGATCCACCACCAGCGACGGCTTCGAGCTGCAGTTCGGCACCAACCACCTGGCCCACTTCGCCTTCACCGGCCTGCTGCTGGACCGCCTGCTGGCCACCCCGCTGTCGCGGATCGTCACGGTCAGCAGCAGTGGGCACCGCTTCGGCCGCATCCGCTTCGACGACCTGCAGAGCGAACGCCGCTACGGACGCCTCCGTGCCTACGGCCAGTCCAAGCTCGCCAACCTGCTCTTCACCTACGAACTGCAACGGCGTCTCGCGGGCACCGACACCATCGCCGTCGCCGCCCACCCCGGCGCATCCAGCTCGGAACTCAGCCGCCACCTCCCCCGCCTGGTCCGGCTCGCCTTCCAGCAACTGGAACAGGGCACCGAGATGGGCGCACTCCCCACGTTGCGGGCCGCCACCGACCCGAGCGTCTCCGGCGGCGAGTACTACGGCCCCGGCGGCTTCGCCGAGTTCGGCGGCTACCCCCGCGTGGTCTCGTCCAACCGCCGCTCCCACGACGAGGCCGTCGCCGCACGGCTGTGGACGACATCCGAACGACTGACCGGAGTGAGGTATCCATCATGACCTACTGGCATTTGCTCGCCCTGACCCTCCAACTGGGCCTCATCATGCTTGCTGTGGCACTTCGCGGGCATCCTCACGTTGCCGCGCCGATGCCGCGCCGACGCGCGCACCACTCGGACACGCCCACCGGAGATGCACTCTCGGAACCCCTTGCCCTAGAGTGGCCTTCGACCAGATAGGAGCTCTTGGGTGCCGGCTTACACAGCGCCCAGCACCCAAGCTTTGCGGGGCTGGCAACGTCGGGCGATGGTGAAGTACCTCTCGGCGGCCCCTCGCGATTTCCTGGCCGTGGCCACGCCCGGCGCAGGCAAGACCACGTTTGCGCTTCGCATCGCCGGTGAGCTGCTGTCCTCCGGCGTCGTCGAACGCGTCACCGTCGTCGTCCCCACCGAGCACCTCAAGATCCAGTGGGCCCAGTCCGCCGGTCGCCTCGGCATCTCGCTGGACCCCAAGTTCAGCAACTCCTCGGCCCAGAACTCCGACGAATACCACGGGGTCGTCGTCACGTACGCCCAGGTGGCCAGCCACCCGGGGCGCCACCGCGTGCGCACCGAGAACCGACGCACGCTGGTGATCTTCGACGAGATCCACCACGGTGGCGACGCGAAGAGCTGGGGCGACGCCATCCGTGAGGCGTTCGACGACGCCACCCGCAGGTTGTCGCTCACCGGCACCCCGTTCCGCAGCGACGACAGCCCCATCCCCTTCGTCGACTACGAGCTGGGCCCCGACGGCCACCGCCACTCCCGCGCCGACCACGTCTACGGCTACGCCGACGCACTCGCCGACGGCGTCGTGCGACCCGTGGTGTTCCTGGCCTACTCGGGCGAGTCCCGCTGGCGTGACAGCGCGGGCGACGAGCATTCCGCGCGGCTCGGCGAACCCCTGACCGCCGAGCAGACCACCCGCGCCTGGAAGACCGCACTGAATCCGGCCGGCGAGTGGATGCCCGCGGTGATCGCCGCCGCCGACAAGCGGTTGGAGCAGAAGCGCCAACACGTCCCCGACGCCGGCGGCATGATCATCGCCACCGACCAGACCGCGGCGCGCGCCTACGCCAAGCTGCTCACCGACATCACCGGCGAGGCGCCCACCGTCGTGCTGTCCGACGACAAGGGCGCCTCCGAGCGCATCTCGCAGTACTCGGCCGCGTCCACGCGCTGGCTCGTCGCGGTGCGCATGGTCTCCGAGGGCGTCGACGTGCCCCGGCTCGCCGTCGGCGTCTACGCCACCAGCGCGTCGACCCCGCTGTTCTTCGCCCAGGCGATCGGCCGCTTCGTGCGCTCCCGCAAGCCCGGCGAGACCGCCAGCATCTTCCTGCCCTCGGTGCCCAACCTGTTGGTGCTGGCCAGCGAGATGGAGGCGCAACGCAACCACGTCCTGGGCAAGCCGCACCGCGAACCGCAGGGCGACGAGTGGGACGACCACCTGGTCGACGAGGCCAACAAGACCAAGGACGAGGGCAGCGACCTCGACAACGGCTACGAGATGCTGGGCGCCGACGCCGAGCTGGACCAGGTGATCTTCGACGGGTCGACGTTCGGCACGGCCACGCCCGCCGGCAGCGAGGAGGAGGCCGACTACCTCGGCATCCCCGGGCTGCTGGACGCCGCGCAGATGCGAGACCTGTTGTCGCGCAGGCAAGACGAGCAGATGGTCCGCCGCACCAAGGCCGCGGCGCCGTCGACCGTCGCCGCGGAGCGCCCCGCGGCGACCACCACGACGCACGGTCAGCTACGCGAGCTGCGCCGCGAACTCAACGCGCTGGTGACCCTCGCCCACCACCGCACCGGCAAGCCGCACGGCTGGATCCACAACGAGCTGCGGCGCATCTGCGGCGGACCCGTCGTGGCGGCGGCGAACTCCGAGCAGATCGCCGCGCGCATCGAGGCCGTTCGCACCCTGCGGGCCTGACGTACCCGCCGGCGACCTCACCCGGCCGCGAGCCTCACAGCCCGAGCAGCTCCGGCAGGTCGGCCACCGAGTCGATGACGTAGTTGGGCTGCATGGCGAATTCGTCTGCCGCCCAACGATCCAACGTCTCCTGGCGGAACTTCCCGGTGCGCACCAGCACCCCGGCCATGCCGACCACCTGCGCCGCCAGCACGTCGTTGTTCAGGTCGTCGCCCACCATGTACATCTCCTCGGGGTCCACGCCGAGACGGCCGGCCGACGCCAGGAACCCTTCGGGCGCCGGCTTTCCCACCGCCACCGCCTTGTGACCCGACGTCTGCTCCATGCCGATCAGGTACATGCCGGTGTCGATGCGCAACCCCTCCGCCGTCGTCCACGCCGTGCTGCGGTGCATCGCGACCACCGGCACGCCGCGCGCCATCCAGTCGTACACCCGCGACAGCGTCAGGTGGTCGTACTCCGGGCCGGCCCCGCCCAGCAGCACCACGTCGGGCGCCTCGGTGTCGCCGACGTCGGCGGCGTACACCACGTCGACGCCGGGCATGTCCTCGTCGATGCGGCCGTTGTTCACCAGGTAGCAGCGGGCGCCCGGATACCGGTCGCGCACGTACTCCGCCGTCAGCACCGCCGCGGTGATCACCTCGTCGGCGGCGACGTCCATGCCCGCGTCGGTCAGCAGACGCGCGATCTGCGCCCTGGTCTTGGTGGTGGTGTTGGTGAGGTAGCTGCGGGCGATCTGGTGGTCGGCCAGGGTGCGCAGCGTCTCACGCGCGCCCTCGATCGGCCGCCACGACGTGACCAGCACGCCATCGATGTCGAAGAGCACTCCGCCGACCGCCATGCAGCCAAGGTAAACGCCCCGGGCACGCCCGCAACTCGAGGCCCACGCCTACCGGGAGGCCCAGCTGCTGGCCGCGACCCACGGGGACGCCGTCGCCGCGATCTGCCACGCCAGCTCGGCGGGCACGTCGGGCAGCCGGTAACCCTTGCGGCCCGCGGCGGTGGCCGCGACCAGCGTCGCCACCCCGGCCCGGCGCTGGAACGGCGTCTGGCGCACCGTCCACCCGATGACGCCGGCCGCCGCGATGCAGTCGCGTCGTCGCTCCAGGCTGCCGGAGCGGCTCACCACCCAGTGCGCGTCCACCCGGTGCCCCAGCGCCCGCGCGCGGTCGTGGGCCAGCAGTCCGGCACCGACGAACGCCGCCGCGAGCACCGCCCACGTCCAGGTGGGCACGGGTACCACCGCCAGTACCACCGCGACCGCCGCGGGCAGCGCCAGCGCCCGCGTCCAGCGCCTGCGCGACGCCATGGCGCCGTGCCGCCGCAGCTCGCCGAACACGGGATCGGCCGCCGTGAGGTCGACCAAGACGCCCTGCGCGGTGGCCCGCGGGCACGGCGGCAGCAACAGCGACGCTTCCCCCGCGCCGCCCACGCCGGTCATCACCGCATCCAGCCGCGCACCCCCGAACGCCCGCACCAGCAGCGGTTCCCTCAGCGTGCCGCCGCGCAACCGCCGCACGTCGTACACGTGCTCGCGCAGCCGCAACAGGCCGTGCTGCAGGTGCACCACGCCGTCGCCGCGTGTCACCACCAGGTTCCCGAAGACCAGCAGGGATCGCGCCAGCGACAGCACGATCGACGCCAACACCACCGCCACGGCCACCACCGCGACCACCGCCACGACGCCCACCCGCGCCGCCACGTCGGCACCGTCCCGCAGGATCGACGAATCCCGCAGCAGCGCAACGGCACCCGTCTGGTAAACCACCCCGGATCCCGCCGCGATCATCGCCAGACCGGTGAAGCTCAGCGGGCCGTAGCGCAACCACGACGGCTGCCACTGCGCCAACACCCGCACGTCGGGCCGCCGCGGTTCCCCCGACACGTCCCCCGGCAGGCCGGCCAGGAGCACGGCCCGCAACGCCGCGACGTCCGCCACCCGCACGGCGTCCAGCGCGAACAGGGTGTCGCCGCGGGCCTCCTTGCCGGTGCTCACCGTGACCACCGTCAATCCCAGGATCTGGTGCAGCAGCCGCGCATCCGTCGACACCGACCGAATTCGGTTGCGCGGCAAGGACAACACCGTCCGTCGCAGCACCCCCTCGCGGCGCTGGATCTGCTCGTCGTCGATCCGGTAGGCGGTGTTGAACCAGCGGGCGACGCCGTATCCGATCAACAGCGCCAGCGCCGCGACGGACCACACCGGGTTGCCGGTGGCCGTGCCCAACACCACCGATCCGATGAGCAGGGGCAGCTGGCGCAGCACCTCGTGGATCGGGTGCACCAGCAGCATCAGCGGACTCAGCCTGCGCCACGGCGTCACGTCGCGTCACGATCGCCGAGGGCGGCGGCGTCGGTCAACCGTGTCACCACCGACTCGGCCACCTCCTGATCCAGCCCCGCGATGCGCACCGCACCCGCCGACGACGCCGTCGTCACCGTCACCGTCGCCAAGCCGAACCACCGATCCACCGGACCGCGTTGCACGTCGACGGTCTGCACGCGCGAGATCGGCGCGATGCGCCGCTCCTGCACCAGCCATCCCGAGCGGGTGTAGACCGCGGCGTCGTCGACGTCCCAGCGGTGCACGCGGTACCGCCACGCCGGGACCACGCCGCCGAACAGCACCGCGCCGCCGAGCGTCAGCCCCGCCGCCAGCCAGTGCAGCGCGGGCCGGGCGTCGAGCAGCACCGCCCACGCCACCTGCGCTGCGGCCAGCACCGCCAGGGGAATCGCCGCGCTCACCGCCCACGCCAGGGGGGCCTTGCGGCTGGGGCTGTTCGCGGGCTCTCCGAGGCGCAACACCGGCATCCCTCTGAGTATGGTCGTGCCCATGAGTTCGAACCCGAAGTGGACCGAGGCCAACGTCGGTGACCAGGCGGGCCGCGTCGCCATCGTCACCGGATCCAACACCGGTCTCGGCCTCGACACCGCCCGCGTCCTCGCCGAGCGCGGCGCCCGGGTGGTGCTGGCCGTCCGCAACGTCGACAAGGGCCGCCGCGCCGCCGCACAGATCGCCAAGACCGCCCCGGGAGCCGAGGTCAGCGTCCAGGAACTCGACCTGGGTTCGCTGGCGTCGGTGCGCGCGGCCGCCGAGGAACTGCGCGCCGCGCACCCCCGCATCGACCTGCTGATCAACAACGCGGGGCTGATGTACCCGCCCAAGGGCCTCACCGCCGACGGCTTCGAGTTGCAGTTCGGCACCAACCACCTGGGCCACTTCGCACTCACCGGGCTGCTGCTGGACCACCTGCTGGAGGTGCCGAACTCCCGCGTCGTCGTGGTGGCCAGCATCGCCCACCGCATCCAGGCCGCCATCCACTTCGACGACCTGCAGTGGGAGCGCGGCTACAACCGCGTCGCCGCCTACGGCCAGTCCAAGCTCGCCAACCTGATGTTCGCGTACACGCTGCAGCGCAAGCTGGCCGCCAAGGGCGCCCCCACCATCGCCGTGGCCGCGCACCCCGGCGTCTCGAACACCGAGCTGATGCGCCACCTGCCCTTCGGCGACAACCCGTTGATGCGCAAGGCCACCGGCCTGGTCACCAACAGTCCCGCCGTGGGGGCGCTGGCGACGCTGCGCGCGGCCACCGACGCCGACGTCGTGGGCGGCCAGTACTACGGGCCCAGCGGCTTCCGCGAGCTGGTGGGCCATCCCGTGCTGGTGACGTCCACCGATCAGTCGCACGACCGCGCGACCCAGGACCGGTTGTGGACGGTCTCCGAGGAACTCACCGGCGTCACCTTCCCCGTCTGACGATGCGGTCCGTCGAGGAACACCAGGCCGTCGTCGCCGCCCTCGTCACCGCACGCCCGGCGGCCTCGGTACCCGTCGGTGACGCGTTGGGGATGACGCTGGCCGCCGACGTCGTCGCGCCGCTCGCGCTGCCCGGGTTCGACAACTCGGCGATGGACGGCTACGCGGTACGGGCGGCCGACGTGGCCGCGGCATCGGAGTCGGATCCGGTGACGCTGCCGGTGGCCGAGGACATCCCGGCCGGGCGCACCGACGCCCTCGTCCTGGCGGCGGGTACCGCCCACCGCATCATGACCGGTGCGCCGATGCCCGCGGGTGCCGACGCCATCGTGCCCGTGGAGGCGACCGACGCCGGCACCGAGACCGTCGCCATCCGGGTGCCGTCGCAGCCCGGGCAGCACGTGCGCCGGGCCGGGGAGGACGTCGGCGCGGGTACGACGGTCCTGCGAGCCGGGCAAGTGCTCACCCCCGCCGCGCTCGGGCTCGTCGCCGCGCTGGGGATGGCGCGCGTCGACGTGGTGCCGCGGCAGCGGGTCCTGGTGCTGTCGACCGGGTCGGAACTCGTCGCCCCGGGAACCCCGTTGCAACCGGGCCAGATCTACGAGTCCAACGCCGTGATGCTGGCCGCCGCCGTGCGCGATGCGGGGGCGGAGGTGACGACGGTCGCCATGACCGCCGACGACGTGGAGGCGTTCCGGGCCACGCTGACCGCACATGCCGAGCGGGCCGACCTCGTGATCACCACCGGCGGCGTGAGCGCAGGCGCCTACGAGGTGGTCAAGGACTCACTGGCAGACGACGTCGAGTTCGTGAAGGTGGCCATGCAGCCGGGCATGCCGCAGGGCGCCGGTCGCGTCGCGGGGACGCCCATCGTGACGCTGCCGGGCAACCCGGTGAGCGCGCTGGTGTCCTTCGAGGTGTTCGTGCGGGCGCCGCTGCGCGCGGCGATGGGCATGGCACCGGACCGCACGCAGTGCACGGCCACACTCGCCGAGGCGCTGACGTCGCCGCGGGGCAAGCGGCAGTTCCGCCGCGGCGTGCTGGAGGGCTCCGAGGTGACGACGTACGGGCCGCCGGCGTCGCACCACCTGCGGTGGCTGGCGTCGGCCAACTGCCTGCTGGAGATCGCCGAGGACGTCACCGAGCTGCCCGCGGGCGCCGACGTGCGCGTGTGGGACCTGCGCTAGCGGGACGTGCCCAGCCAGTGGTAGCCCACCGCATACGCGACCGGCGGTGTCACCCCTCTTTCCCAACGTGCGACCACGGCGGCGTACGGCCCGATTCTCCGCCATGACCGCACGCGCGGCGAGGGGCGCCCAGCCGCAGCGGGCCGGTGTCGCTCGTCGTCGCTACGAGGTGGGCATGACCACCGGTCCTCCCGCCACCACCGCGCCCATGGCCCCGCTGACGGGCACCGCCACCACGAGGTCCGACGGTGTCCATATAATCGGAACCCCATGGCCAGACCCGCGCGACCACCCAATTCGCCAGAATCCGAGGCGTCCCGGCTGGTCCAACTCGTCCGAACGACCATTCCGCCCATGCACCGCGCCGGCCTGCCCTTCGTGGGCGCCGGGGTGGGCATCGCCGCACTCGGCAGGCACAACCGCATCGCCAGGACGGCGGGGCTCACGGCCGCCGCGGCCAGCGCGGTGTTCTTCCGCCACCCGCCGCGCGTGCCACCGACGCGACCCAACCTGGTGGTCTCCCCCGCCGACGGTCGCGTCACGCTCATCGACGAAGTGGGCCCCCCTGCCGAACTCGGCATGCCCGACCGACCGATGACGCGCATCAGCGTCTTCCTGTCGATCTTCGACGCCCACGTACAGCGCGCCCCCGTCGCCGGCGACGTCGTCACGGTGAAGTACAAGCCGGGCGAGTTCATGTCGGCCGACAAGGAGGACGCCAGCGTCGCCAACGAGCGCAACAGCATGTGGTTGCGCACGCCCGACGGCGTCGACATCGCCGTCGTGCAGATCGCCGGCCTGGTGGCGCGCCGCATCGTGTGCGACACCTTCGCCGGTGCGACGCTGGCGCTCGGCGAGACCTACGGCCTGATCCGGTTCGGCTCGCGGCTGGACACCTACGTCCCCACCGATGCCGCCGTGCTCGTCGAACCGGGCCAGCGGGCCATCGGCGGCGAGACGCCGCTGGCGGAATTGCGATGACGGCACGCATGCGGCCGCCCGTGCTGAGTGTGCGCATCCTGCCGAGCGCGCTCACCGTCGCCGCCATCTGTCTGGGTCTGAGTGCGGTCAAGTTCGCGCTCGACCACCGGCCCACCGAGGCCATGGCCCTGCTGGCGGGCGCGGCCATCCTCGACGCCCTCGACGGTCGCGCCGCGCGCATGCTCAAGGCGACGTCGCGGATGGGCGAGGAGATCGACTCGCTGGCCGACGCCGTGAACTTCGGTGTGGCACCGGCCTTCATCGTCTACGCCACGCTGCTGCAGCAGTCGCGGGTCGGCTGGATCGTGGTGCTGGTGTACGCGGTGTGCATCGTGCTGCGGCTGGCGCGCTTCAACGCGATGCTCCACGCCGACGGCCCCGCCTACGAGAAGAACTACTTCACCGGCATGCCGGCGCCGGCAGCCGCCATCGGCGCCATCGGCCCCATCGCCGCCAAGCTCCAGTTCCCCGGCCCCTGGTGGGACACGCACTGGGCGGAGGCGGCCGTGATCGTGTGGATCATCGGCGTCTCGCTGCTCGCGGTCAGCGCCATCCCCATGCGCAAGGTGCACACCTTCGCGGTGTCGCCGAACATGGTCGTCCCGCTGCTGGCGCTGCTGGCCATCCTGGTCGCGGCGTCCATCCAGTACGGCTACGTGGTGATCATGGCGATCATCGTGGCCTACGTCATCCACATCCCGTTCGCCGTGCGCACCAAGGGCTGGCTGGCCAAGCATCCCGAGGTGTGGGAGGACAAGCCGAAGGAACAGCGCCAGGCGCGCCGCGCCATCCGGCGCCAGGCGCGACGTCAACCGCACCGCCGCTCCGCCCAGCGCCTCGGCCTGCGCAGGCCCGGCGCCACTCCGCGCGACGGCACGGGCCCGCGGGACACCCCGCGATGACCGAGTTCGGCGGCGTCTCGGAAGCCCACCCCGAGACGCCGTTGCCGCAGCTGCGCCTCACCGCTCGTCTGAACACCTCGGCACTGGACTCCCGTCGCGGCGTCGTGCGGCTGCACCCGGAGGTGCTCGCCGCCCTCGGCATCCGGGAATGGGACGCGGTGTCGCTGACCGGGTCGCGCACCACGGCGGCGGTGGCGGGTGTCGCCCCTGCGGGCACGCCGCCGGGTACCGCGCTGCTCGACGACGTGACGATGTCCAACGCCGGACTACGCGAGAACGTCACGGTGCTGGTGGCCCCCGTCACGGTGTACGGCGCGAAGTCGGTGACGTTGACGGGTTCGCGGCTGGCCAGCACGTCGGTCTCGTCGGCGACGCTGCGGCTGGCCCTGCTCGGCAAGGTGATGACCGTCGGCGACACCGTCTCGCTGCTGCCGCGCGATCTGGGGCCCGGGACATCGACGACCGCCGCGACGACCGCCCTGGC
This sequence comes from Mycobacterium sp. DHQP2018-32-09, assembly GCF_058148405.1. Classification (NCBI taxonomy): domain Bacteria; kingdom Bacillati; phylum Actinomycetota; class Actinomycetes; order Mycobacteriales; family Mycobacteriaceae; genus Mycobacterium; species Mycobacterium sp. DHQP2018-32-09. Next base: position 15,723 of record NZ_JBYVYK010000027.1, read on the forward strand.
GTCGTCGGTGGGCATCACGTGGACCTCGGAGCTGCTCACGGTCACCGGCACCGATCCGGCGGGCCCGGTCAGCGTGCAGCCGAACACCTCGGTTACCTGGGGTGACACCCGCAACCCCACGCTGGCCACCCCGACCGCCTCTCCGGAGACCATGCACGTCCCCGCCGAGGCCAAGCCCGTCGTGCCGTTCGACGACCTCAAGGGTGCGCACGCGCAGGCCGGCCGGCTCACCGAATGGCTGAAGCTGGCCCTCGACGAACCGAAACTGCTCGAAACCCTGGGCGCAGCACCCAATCTCGGCGTCCTGGTGTCCGGTCCGGCCGGGGTGGGCAAGGCGACGCTGGTGCGGACGGTGTGCGCGACCCGCCCCCTCGTCGAACTCGACGGCCCCGACGTGGGCGCGCTGCGCGCCGAGGACCGCCAGGCCGCGATCGCGGCCGCCGTCGCCGAGGTCCGCGACGGCGGTGGCGTGCTGTTGGTCACCGACGTCGACGCGCTGCTCCCTGCGACGGCCGAGCCCGTCGCGACGCCGATCCTGGCGGAGTTGCGCGCCGCGGTGGCCACCAGGGGCGTGGCGTTCGTGACGACCACGGCGATGCCCGACGGCGTCGATGCGCGGTTGCGTGCCCCCGATCTGTGCGACCGTGAATTGGGCCTGAGCCTGCCCGACGCGGCGACCCGCACCGCACTGCTCGAGGTGTTGCTGCGCGGCGTGCCCGCCGGGGAGCTGGACCTGGTTCAGATCGGTGAGCGCACCCCGGGTTTCGTCGTGGCCGACCTGGCCGCGCTGGTGCGGGAGGCCGCACTGCGGGCGGCGGCTCGCGCGAGCGCCCAGGGCAGCGATCCCCGGCTCGTCCAGGACGACCTGACGGGGGCGCTGTCGGTGATCCGCCCGCTGTCGCGGTCGGCGACCGAGGAGGTCGCCGTGGGTTCGGTGACCCTCGACGACGTCGGCGACATGGTCGAGACCAAGCAGGCGCTGACCGAGGCGGTGCTGTGGCCGTTGCGACATCCCGACACGTTCGCGCGCCTCGGCGTCGAACCGCCTCGCGGGGTGCTGCTGTACGGTCCTCCGGGGTGCGGCAAGACGTTCGTGGTGCGGGCGCTGGCCAGCACCGGCCGCCTGTCGGTGCACGCCGTCAAGGGCGCCGAACTGATGGACAAGTGGGTGGGTTCCTCCGAGAAGTCCGTGCGCGAATTGTTCCGTCGCGCGAGAGATTCCGCGCCATCGCTGGTGTTCCTCGACGAGGTGGACGCGTTGGCCCCGCGGCGCGGGCAGAGCACCGACTCCGGGGTGACCGACCGTGTGGTCGCCGCGCTGCTCACCGAACTCGACGGCATCGACCCGCTGCGCGACGTCGTGGTGCTGGGCGCCACCAATCGCCCGGACCTGATCGATCCCGCGCTGCTGCGGCCCGGCCGACTGGAGAAGCTGGTGTTCGTCGAGCCGCCGGACGCCGCCGCGCGCCGCGACATCCTGCGGACCGCGGGCAGGTCCATCCCGCTGAGCGACGACGTCGACCTCGACGCGTTGGCCGACGACCTGGACGGCTACAGCGCCGCGGATTGCGTTGCGCTGCTGCGAGAATCGGCATTGACGGCCATGCGCCGCTCGATCGCCGCCGCCGACGTGACGGCCGCCGACGTCGCCGCGGCCCGCGCGACGGTGCGCCCGTCGCTGCAGCCGGAGCAGGTGGCGTCGCTACGCGCCTTCGCCGAGGGCCGCTAACCGGTCGATCGAGGCGCGCAGGCGCTCGGCGGTGGTGTTCCTGGCCCGCGGCATGCGCGACTCGTCGGTGAGGTCGGTCCAGTCGTAGGTGTGGGTGACGCGCGTGCGGTCGGCGCCGACGGGCTCGAGCTCCCAGCGCCAGAGGTGCCCGGGCTCGGGCTTGTCCGGCTCCGAGGGCCGCCACGCGATGCGTCTGCCCTCCTCGAACTCGACGACGCGGTTGCACCGGTCGGCGCCCGTCGTCAGCGTCACCGTGAAGACGTCGCCGACGGCGCGCACGCGCTGCCCCGTCGGGGCCTGCGCCAGGTTGTCGTTGCCGTCCCAGCGCGGTTGCTGCGCGGGGTCGGCGATCAACTCGAAGATCGTCTCGGGTGTCGCCGCGATCTCGCGGCTCGCGCTGGCGATCCTCGGGTCGTCTGCCATGGGTTCATTCAACACCCCCGGGACTACCGTGCAGGGGTGTCCACCGCCGTCATCGATGCGCTGCGCCGCGTCCTGCCCGCCGACCGGCTGCTGCTCGACCCCGACGTGGCGGCGACCTACGCGCACGACGAGGCCGAGTGGGCACCGCATGCCGCGCCCGCCGCCGTGGTACGACCGCGCAGCGCCGAGGAGGTCCAGGCCGTGGTGCGCGCCGCCATCGCGCACCGCGCGCCCGTCGTCGCGCGCGGTGCGGGGACCGGGCTGTCCGGCGGCGCCAACGCCGTGGCGGGGTGCATCGTGGTGTCGCTGGAGGCCATGACCGCCGTCAAGGTCATCGACGAACTCGAACGGCACGCGGTCGTGGAACCCGGCGTGGTCAACGACGATCTGCGAGCCGCATGCGCCACCCGGGGGCTGTGGTACCCGCCCGATCCGGCGAGTTCGCCGTGGTCGACGCTCGGCGGCAACGTCGCCACCAACGCAGGCGGGTTGTGCTGCGTGAAGTACGGCGTCACCCGCGACTACGTGATGGGCCTGCAGGTGGTGACCGGCACCGGCGACCTGGTGCGGCTGGGCCGCACGACGGCCAAGGGCGTGGCGGGCTACGACCTGGCCGGGCTGATGGTGGGCTCGGAGGGCACGCTGGGCATCATCACCGAGATCACGGTCAAGCTGCGTCCGCTGCAGGAGCCACAGCGCACCGTCGCGGGATACTTCGACTCGGTGGTCGACGCGGGCCGTGCGGTGGCGGCGGTGGCGGCGGCCGGATTGTCTCCTGCCGCATTGGAACTGGTGGACCGCCAGTGCCTGCTGGCCGTCGACGCGTGGAAGAACATGGGGCTGTCGGTCGACGCCGACGCCGTGCTGCTGGGTCGCGTCGACACCCCGGACCCGACCGGATACGACGAGGCGCAGCGAATGTTGGCCTGCTTCGACGAGGCGGGGGCCACCTGGTCGGCGGTGTCCACCGACGAGGCCGAGGCCGAGGCGCTGTTCGCCGCGCGCCGGCTGGCCTACCCGGCGATGGAACGCCTGGGTCCGGTGCTCACCGAGGACGTCTGCGTGCCCAAGCGGCACGTGGCGGAGATGCTCGCCCGGATCGCCGACATCGGGGTCCGCTCGGGCGTCACGATCGCGAACATCGCCCACGCCGGCGACGGCAACCTGCATCCGCTGCTGATCACCCCGCGCGGTGACGACGACGCGCGGCGCCGCGCGCAGGCGGCGTTCTCGGAGATCATCGACGCCGCGCTGGAACTCGGCGGCACGGTCACCGGCGAGCACGGTGTGGGACTGCTGAAGATGGCGGGTCTGGCCAAGGAGTTGCAGGCGCCGGTGCTGGACATGCATCGGGCGGTGAAGGCGGCGCTCGATCCGCACGGGATCCTCAATCCGGGGAAGATCTTCGCCTGACCTCCGACGGTCTGGCCATAGCACACGCCGCCGGGGCGGCAGTCGCGACGCGGTGCCGCGCGATGTCGGCGAACCCGTAAACTGGGTGCAGGAAAAGTCAAGCCACGGTTAAGACGGCTGACACCCCGACCCACCTGATCGGAGTGCCATGCTCGCCATCCTCTGCGCGCACGCGGTCGCTGCCGCCGTCGCGCCGGTGCTCGTGCGCCGCTGGGGGCGGCGGGCGTTCTACCCGCTAGCCCTCGTCCCCCTCGTCTCGCTGCTGTGGGTGGTCCCCAACTGGCCCGGCACCGGCGAGCGCACCGTGAACGTGCCATGGGTACCGGCGTTGTCGATGGACATCACGCTGCGCTTCGACGCCTTGTCCGCCGTGATGAGCGTGCTGGTGCTGGCGGTCGGCGCCCTGGTGCTGTTCTACTGCGCGGAGTACTTCCACCACCACGACGGGCACACCGAGCGGCGGCTGCCCAGCTTCGCCGCCGAACTCGTCGCGTTCTCCGGGGCCATGTTCGGCCTGGTGGTCAGCGACAACATGCTGCTGCTGTACGTGTTCTGGGAATTGACGACGGTGCTGTCGTTCCTGCTGGTGGGCCACTACGCCGAACGCTCCCCGAGCAGGCGCGCCGCGATGCAGGCCCTGCTGGTCACCACGGCGGGCGGGCTGGCCATGCTCACCGGCATCGTCGTCCTGGGCGAGTCCGCGGGCAGCTATCTGCTCAGCGACCTCGTCGCCAACCCGCCCTCGGGCACGGCCGTCGCGGTGGGCGTCGTCCTGGTTCTCGTCGGTGCGCTGTCGAAGTCCGCGATCGTGCCGCTGCACTTCTGGCTGCCCGGCGCCATGGCCGCCCCCACGCCGGTCAGCGCCTACCTGCACGCCGCGGCGATGGTGAAGGCCGGCGTGTACCTGATCGCGCGCATGACACCCGGGTTCGCCGACTCCCCCGGCTGGCGCCCGACCGTCGTCACACTCGGCGTGATCACGCTGATCATGGCCGGCTGGCGCGCCATCCGCGAGTACGACCTCAAGCTCATCCTCGCGTTCGGCACCGTCAGCCAGCTGGGCCTCATCACGATCATGGTCGGTACCGGCGGTGGAGACCTGATGCTCGCCGGCCTGGCCATGCTGTGCGCCCACGCCATGTTCAAGGCCGCGCTGTTCATGGTCGTCGGCATCATCGACCACGCCACCGGCACCCGCGACATCCGCAGGCTCGCCTGGCTCGGCGACCGCAGCAAGCCGCTGTTCGCCATCGCGATCTGCGGCGCCGCGAGCATGGCCGCGCTGCCACCCTTCCTGGGTTTCGTGGCCAAGGAGGCCGACTTCGAGACGCTGGCGCACAGCGCAGCGCTCGGCCCCAGCGCGCCGTGGGTGCTCGGGTTGGTGGTGTTCGGCTCGGTGTTCACCACCATGTACAGCCTGCGGTTCATCTACGGCGCCTTCGCCCGCAAGGGCCGATCCGAACCCAGCAACCGCGTCGCCGAGATGCACCGGCCCCCCATCGGGTTCCTGCTGCCGCCCGCCGTGCTGGCCGCGGCGGGGCTGCTCTTCGGCATCTGGCCCACCGGCCTGGACGACGTGCTCGCCGACTACGCCGACACGGTCCCCGGCGGCACCACCTACCACCTGGCCCTGTGGCACGGCGTCAACCTCCCGCTGCTGCTGTCGGTGCTGGTGCTCGCCGTCGGCATCGCCGCGTTCTTCGGCCGCAACCGGCTGCGCACGCTGCGGCTCGGCTTCCTGCCGCTGGGCAACGCCGACCGCATGTACGACGCCGCGATCCGCGCCATCGACGTGCTCGCCGTCCGCCTGACCGCCCTGACACAGCGCGGGTCGATCCCGGCGACGCAGTCGGTGATCCTGCTGACGCTGGTGGCGCTGCCGGTGGCGATGCTGCTGCTCGGCGCGCGCAACCGGCCCGAGCTGCAGCTGTGGGACTCGCCGCTGCAAGTCGTGGTGGGCCTCATCATCCTGGCGGCCGCGCTGGCGGCGACGGTGATGCGCAACCGCCTGGCGGCGGTGCTCGTCGTCGGCGTGACCGGTTACGGCTGCGGCGTGGTGTTCGTCTTCCACGGTGCGCCCGACCTGGCGCTCACCCAGTTCCTGGTGGAGACACTGACGCTGGTCATCTTCGTGCTGGTGCTGCGGACACTGCCCGCCGAGGCGGAACGCGCGACGGTGCAGCGCAACCGGCTGCCGCGCGCCGCGCTCGCGCTGGCGGTCGGGGCCACCGTGACGGGGCTGGCGGTGTTCGCGATGGCGGCCCGCACCGCGACGCCCATCGCCGAGCTGCTGCCCGACGCGGCCTACTACCGGGGCCACGGCGCCAACACCGTGAACGTGCTGCTGGTCGACATCCGCGCGTGGGACACCATGGGCGAGATCTCGGTGCTGCTGGTGGCGGCCACCGGCGTGGCGTCCATGGTGTTCCGCAACCGGCGCTTCGGCGCCGCGCCCCGCGTCGCCGACGCCGGCCAGCCCGACATCGGTCGCATCCCGTCGCCGTCGAGAAGCCCGGCGGTCGGCGAGGTCACGTGGCTGCGCGGCAGTGAACTGCGTGACCCGCGCTACCGCTCACTGGTCCTCGAGGTGGCCACCCGCATCATCTTCCCGCTGATCATGGTGTTGTCGTTCTACTTCTTCTTCGCCGGGCACAACACGCCGGGCGGCGGTTTCGCGGGCGGATTGACCGCGGGTCTGGCCCTGGTGCTGCGCTACCTCGCGGGCGGCCGCTACGAACTCGGCGAGGCCTTGCCGCTGGACGCCGGCAAGATCCTCGGCGCCGGGCTCGCCCTGTCCGCGGGGACGGCGGTGGCCTCGCTGCTGCTCGGTGCGCCGGTGCTGTCGTCGGCGGTGGTCAACGTCGACCTGCCGGTGCTGGGCTCCGTCAAGTTCGTCACCGCACTGTTCTTCGATCTCGGCGTGTACCTGATCGTCGTCGGACTGGTCCTCGACGTGCTGCGCAGCCTCGGCGCGCGTCTGGACTCCGACCTGGCCCAAACCCCTGCGCAGGTGAGGAGATGACCGTCACCTACCTCGTCCCCCTGGTCCTGATCGGCGGGCTCACCAGCGCCGGCGTCTACCTGCTGCTGGAGCGCAACCTCACCCGCATGCTGTTGGGGCTGCTCCTGGTCGGCAACGCCGTGAACCTGTTGATCCTCACGGCGGGCGGCCCGTCGGGCAATCCGCCCATCCGCGACCGCACGTCCGGTGCCCAGACCTCCACGGCCGATCCGCTGGCCCAGGGCATGATCCTCACCGCGATCGTCATCACGATGGGTGTCGCGGCGTTCGTGCTGGCGCTGACGTACCGCTCCTACCAGCTGTCGCGCGAGGAGGACGTCGCCAACGATCCCGAGGACGCGCGGGTGTCGCAGCTGTCCGACCGCGCGGCGGCGGCCATCGACGAGGACCTGCCCCAGCACGTGCCCGCGCGCGACACCGACGCGCCCGACGAGCTGGACGCGCTGCCCGGGCACGAGGGGTCGCGATGAGCGTCGCCGCGGTCCTGGTTCCCCTGCCCGTCCTGATCCCCACGCTCGCCGCCGCCGTGACGCTGCTGGCCGGGCGCAGCGCCCGGTTGCAGCGCGCGATCACCGTGCTCGCCCTGACCTCGATGGTGGGGGTGTGCGCGGCGCTGGTGTACCTCGCCGACCGCGACGGCACCATCGCCGTGCACGTCGGCGGCTGGGGCCCATCCGAACCGGGAATGGGTCCGTTGGGCATCACGCTCGTCGTCGACCGGCTGTCGGCGCTGATGCTCATCGTCTCGACCATCGTGCTGCTGGCCGTGGTCTTCTACGCCATCGGCCAGGGCATCCGCGACGGTGACGACCGCCAACCCGTGTCGATCTTCCTGCCCACCTACCTGGTGCTGTCGGCGGGCGTGTGCACGGCGTTCCTCGCGGGTGACCTGTTCAACCTGTTCGTCGGCTTCGAGGTGCTGCTGTCCGCGAGCTTCGTCCTGCTCACCATCGGCGCCAGCCGCGAGCGCGTGCGGGCGGGCATCGCCTACGTCATGGTCTCCATGGTGTCGTCGCTGATCTTCCTGATCGGCATCGGGTTGGTGTACGCGGCGGCCGGCACGCTCAACCTGGCCGAGCTGTCGGTGCGCCTGGGCGGCGTGCCCGAGGGCACCCGGACCGCGTTGTTCGCGGTGCTGCTGGTGGCGTTCGGCATCAAGGCCGCGGTGTTCCCGCTGTCGGCGTGGTTGCCCGACTCCTATCCGACGGCGCCCGCTCCGGTCACCGCGGTGTTCGCCGGCCTGCTCACCAAGGTCGGCGTCTACGCCATCATCCGCGCGCACACGCTGCTGTTCCCCGGCGGCGCGCTGGACCGGGTGCTGCTGGTCGCCGCGCTGTTGACGATGGTGGTGGGCATCCTGGGCGCCATCGCGCAGAGCGACATCAAGCGGCTGCTGTCGTTCACGCTGGTGAGCCACATCGGCTACATGGTGTTCGGCATCGCGCTGTCCAACGAACTGGGCATGTCGGGGGCCATCTACTACGTGGCGCACCACATCGTCGTGCAGACCACGCTGTTCCTGGTGGTGGGGCTCATCGAACGGCAGGCGGGCGCGTCGACGTTGCAGCGGCTCGGCGGCCTGGCCGCCGCCAGCCCGCTGTTGGCGTTCGTGTTCTTCGTGCCCGCACTCAACCTGGGCGGCATCCCGCCGTTCTCCGGGTTCATCGGCAAGGTGGCACTGCTGGAGGCGGGCGTGCAGGACGCGTCGGTGCTGGCCTGGATCCTGGTGGGCGGCAGCGTGGTGACCAGCCTGTTGACGCTGTACGTGATGGCCAGGGTGTGGACCAAGGCGTTCTGGCGTGCCCGGGCGGACGCCCCCGACGGCGAACTGTCCGACGGTGCGCCGTCGGCGCTGCTCGACGACGCCGAGGACATCGCGTTCGCCGACCGCAGCGACGTGGGCCGGATGCCCGTCGGCATGGTGGTGCCGACGGCGGCGCTCATCGCGGTGGGCCTGGTGCTGACGTTCGCCGCGGGACCGATCTTCGCGTTCAGCGAGCGGTCGTCGGCCGAGGTGCTCGACCGGGCGCAGTACGTCACCGCCGTCCTGGGGCCGGGTGAGCGTCCATGAGGGCCGTCGCGCTGAGGGTGTGGGTGCTGTGCTGGCTGGTGCTGGTCTGGCTGCTGCTGTGGGGTGACGTCTCGGCGGCCAACGTGCTCAGCGGTCTGGTCGTGGCGTTGGTGATCACGCTGCTGCTGCCGCTGCCGCCGGTCCCCATCGAGGGTCGGTTGCATCCGCTGTCCCTGATCCGTCTGATCGTCCAGGTGGCCTATTACCTGGTGGTGTCCTCGACGCAGGTGGCGTGGTTGGCCGTCCGCCCGGGGCCGCCGCCACCGACGGCCGTACTGCGCGCCCACCTGGCGGTGAAGTCGGATCTGGTGCTGGCCTTGACCGTCAATGCGCTGAACCTGATCCCCGGCGGCATCGTCGTCGAGATCGACCAGACCCGGCGGCTCATCTACGTGCACGTGCTCGACGCGAGTTCGGAGAAGGCCGTGCAGCGCTTCTACCACCAGGTCGCGGTCATCGAGCGGTTGATGATCGCGACGTTCGAGCGGAACGTGGATTGGAAGCCGGCGAGTGAGGAGCGGGATCGCGCATGAACGACCAGCGAGAAGCGGAGCGGGATCGCGCATGAAGGACCAGCGAGAAGCGGAGCGGGATCGCGCATGAAGGACCAGCGAGAAGCGGAGCGGGATCGCGCATGAACACCGTTTGGACCATTGCGGCGGTCATGTTGACGGCGGCGGCGGCGATCACGATGTACCGGCTGCTGGCCGGGCCCGGCACGCTGGACCGCCTCGTCGCGCTGGACACGTTCGTGGCGGTGTCGATGTGCGCCATCGGCACGTGGGCCGCGTTCAGCCTGGACACCACGGTGACCTACAGCCTGACCGCCCTGGCGTTGATCAGTTTCGTGGGCTCGGTGAGCGTCGCGCGCTTCCGCGTCCGTGACCGGGACGAGGAGGACGCCCGGTGAACGCCTTCGACGTCGTCGCGGGCATCCTGGTGCTGGGCGGGTCGGCGCTGGCACTGACGGCGGCCATCGGCGTGGTGCGGTTTCCCGACACGATGTCGCGGATGCATTCGGCCACCAAACCGCAGGTGTTGGGCCTGCTGCTGGTCTTGGCCGGGGCCGCACTGCGATTGCGCGGCCACGCGGACGTGGGAATGGTGATCTTGACGGGTTTGTTCACGCTCATCACCGCACCGGTGGTCGCGAACCGGGTGGGCCAGTTGGCATATCGCGAGCAGAGCTTCCGCGACGATCTGATGACGCGCGACGACATGGCCGATCGCGACGAGGACTGACGCCCGCTCAGCCGTCGGACAGCTGGAACTCGATCATGGCGGCCACGGTCTCGACGGCGTCGCGCAGCACGTCCAGCCGGTCGCCTGCCGACGGAGCGGCCAGGATCGAGTAGCGGTCGGCCTGACCCATGGGGACGCGGGCCGCCAGCGCGTACAGTCGCCGTCCGGCGTCCTCGCCGGGTTCGGGTTCGCCGAGCAGTTCGCGCTTGGACGGCAGGACGGCCTGCTGCGCGGCGGCGATGCGTTCGAACAGTCCCATGACGCGGTCTTCGACGTCGCCGATGTCGTCGCCGGTGACGCGTCTGCCGGGTTCGTCGGGCCACGGTTCGGCCTCGGCGCGGGGGTACAGGTCGTCGTCGAGCCAGCGCCGTACCCGGATGCGCTCGCGAATCTCGCAGTCCAGCAGGTACTTTCCGGGAGCCTGTTCCTCGAACTCGACGATGTGGGCCAGGGCGCCGACGTCCAGGCGAGCATCGCCGCCGCCGACCTCGCGGCCCGCGGAGATCAGCACGACGCCGAATTCCCTCGTGCCGGAAAGGCAGTCGCGCACCAGCGCGGCATATCGCGGCTCGAAGATGCGCAGCGGCAGCCCTTCGCCGGGCAACCGCACGGCTTCGAGCGGGAACATCGGTACCGCGCGAATCACAGGACGAGCTCCCCCACCAATGCGTCCACCACCGCCCGCAGGTCGCCGTCCGCCTCCTCGGCGACGCGCCGCTGTCGCTGATAGGACGCGCCGCCACGGTAGATGCCCTCGACCCTGGCGAGTTGGTCGGCACAGCCCAGCGACCTGGCCAACGGTTCGAGTCGGTTCAGCAGGTCGTCGAGGTCTTCGGTGACCAGCCGCTCGTTGCTGTCGGCGTCCAGGATGATCACCGCGTCGAGGCCGTAACGCGCTGCGCGCCACTTGTTTTCCTGCACGTGCCACGGCGGCATGGTGGGTAGCTGCTCCCCGGCGTCCAGCCGGCGGTCCAGGTCGACGATCAGGCAGTGCGTCAGCGCCACCAGGGCACCCAGTTCGTCCAGGTTGGAGACGCCGTCGAAGATCCGCACCTCCACGGTGCCGAGATGCGGGGACGGCCGGATGTCCCATCGGATCTCGTTCATGTGGTCGATGATGCCGGTCTTCTTCTGATCGTGGACGAAACGTTCGAAGTGCGACCACTTCTGGAAGTGGAACGGCAGACCGGCCGTGGGGAGCTGCTGGAACATCATGGCGCGGTTGCTGGCGTAGCCGGTGTCCTCGCCGTCCCAGTAGGGCGACGACGCCGACAGGGACAGCAGGTGCGGGTAGTGGTTCAGCAGCGACGTGATGATGGGCATCACCTTGTGCGCCGACGAGATCCCGACGTGCACGTGGACGCCCCAGATCAGCATCTGCCTGCCCCACCACTGGGTGCGTTTGATCAGTTCGGCGTAGCGCGGGTTGTCGGTGAGTTCGGCGGTCTCCCATTCGGCGAACGGGTGGGTGCCCGCGCAGAACAGTTCCATGCCGCGGGCGTGCACGATGCGCTGCGTGGTGGACAGCGTGCCGCGCAGGTCTTCGATGGCCTCACCGGCGTTGGCGCAGATGCCGGTGACCACCTCGACGGTGTTGCGCAGCAGTTCCTTGTGCACGTGCGGCGTCTCGCCGACCTCGGCGAGCACCGCGGACGCCTCGTTGGCGAGGTCGCGGGTCACGGGGTCGACGAGGGCGAACTCCCATTCGACGCCCACCGTCGGTCGGGCCGACCCGGCGAAGTCGATGCGCTGCGGTCGACGGCCGACCGACGGCTGGGTCATGGCCGGAGCGTGGGTTAGGAGGCGGCCGTGATCACGCCGCAGGCGACGCGCTTGCCGGCGTCACCGGTGGCCATGGTCTCGGCGTCCGGGCCCGGGGTGCCGTTGATCTGCTGGTAGCGCTCCGGCGGGATGTTGGCGAAGTTGTCGGCCTTCTCGTGGATGATGATGGCCGTCTTCTGGCCGGCGAGCAGATCCTCGGCGGTGAAGGCGTCGGTGGTGGTGACGAGCATGGCCGAGCCGTCCTCGCGCACCTGCAGCGACGACAGGTCTCCGCTGGCGGGGTGGCCGGTGCGACCGGGAACGTTGAAGTGTCCGCCGGCGGAGAGGAAGTTGCCGGGGGCGCCGCCCGCGGGGGCCACGGAGTTGGGCTCGCACTTGCCCACCGAGTGGATGTGCAGCCCGTGGAAGCCGGGCTGCAGCTGGCCGGGCGCGGTGGTCTTGACGGTCAGCGTGGCGTGGCCGTCCTCGAACGTGATCTGCGCGGTGGCCACGGTGGTGCCCTCGGGCGACTTGATCTCCGAGGTCAGCGTCTCGCCAGCCGCGGCGGCGGCGCCGCCCTCGCCACCCTCTGCGCCTGCCGACGGCGGCGGCGATCCGGTCCACACCGGCGGCGTGGTCCCGGGCTGGGTGGCGACGGGTTCGTCGGGGGCGCAGGCGGCGATGGGGACGATGAGAGCCGCGGCGGCGACGATGCGGAGCGGGGCTGAGATCGGCATGCCCGAGAGCCTAGCCGGTGACCACCACGATCACGCCGGGCGGCTGCTCGGCGAGATCGGGTCTGCGGGGTTCGACGGGGGCCTGCAAGACCTTGCCCACGTCCTCGGCGGCCTGGCGCTCCCCGGGAGCCTCGCCGAAGTAGACGGTGGTGACGGGCGGCGGTCCCTCGAGGGTGAGGTTGCCGGTCTCGGCGACGGTCCAGTCGGCGTCGCGGAGGCGGTTGGCCGTGGCCTCGGCCGCGCCGGCGACCTCGGAGACGTTGAAGACGCGGACCTCGGGTCGGGCGGCGGGCTTGCCCGACGTCGACGGGGCCGGGCTGGACGCGGAGGTGACGGTGCTGACGACGCTGGACGAGTCGCTCTCGGAGTCCGAGTCCGATCCCATCGACTGGAAGGCGACCAGCAGGAATACGACACCCAGGAACAGCAGCACCATGACCATGGCGCGCAGGGGCAATCCGGTGGATTCTCGCTGATTCATCGGCACCACTGTATTACGTGGCGCGGCGTGCTCACGTCACCCCGCACCGGGCGCGACGGAAACCGGCCGGGAACCCCGTGCGGACGCTAGGTGAGGTCGAAGCCGAGCTTGCGGGCGGCGCGCGCCTTCTGCCTGCTGGCCCGCAGCCGGCGCAGTCGCTTGACCAGCATCGGGTCGGCCGCCAGCGCCTCGGGCCGGTCCACCAGCGCGTTGAGCACCTGGTAGTACCGCGTGGCCGACATCGAGAACAACTCCTTGATGGCGTCTTCCTTGGAGCCCGCGTACTTCCACCACTGGCGCTCGAAGGCCAGGATGTCGTACTCCCGTCGGGTCAAGCCGTCGGGAAGGTCAGCGTCCTCCCCGGGTTGGTCAGTCCGCGCGATGGCGCCGTCCATGTGGCTTCCAGGACCCTTCCGACAGTACGAATGGCTGGTTCGAATTGCTGAGACAACGGAGTTGGTTTCGGCGATATTCAACCACGGCGTACCGAGTTGAGCCGTGATCGTTACCCGCGAGTCGGCTGACTTAAGCTGCCACCATGGCCGTCGTTCCCATCCGCATCGTGGGTGATCCCGTTCTGCATTCCGCGACCACTCCGGTCCCCGTCTCGGCGGACGGGAAGCTGCCTGCCGAACTCGCCGCCCTCATCGACGACATGTTCGACACGATGGACGCCGCCCACGGGGTGGGACTGGCCGCCAATCAGATCGGCGTGGCGCAGCGGGTGTTCGTCTACGACTGCGCCGACGACCGCGGCAAGACGGTGCGTCGGCGTGGCGTCATCGTCAATCCGGTGTTGGAGACGTCCGAGGTGCCCGAGACCATGCCGGACCCCGATGACGACGACGAGGGGTGCCTGTCGGTGCCCGGGGAGTCGTTTCCGACGGGCCGCGCCAGCTGGGCCCGTGTCACCGGCCTGGACGCCGACGGCACGCCGATCACGCTCGAGGGCACCGGCCTGTTCGCGCGCATGCTGCAGCACGAGACCGGGCATCTCGACGGCTTCCTCTATCTGGACCGGCTGATCGGGAGGCACGCCCGGGCGGCCAAGCGCAGCGTGAAGTCGCACGGGTGGGGCGTTCCCGGCAACAGCTGGATGCCCGGCGAGGATCCCGACCCCTTCGGTCACTGACGTGCTGCCGCCCGTCGGCACCAGGGTCAGCCTGCGTTACCGCCTGCCCGCGGGCGAGGTGCCGCCGCACACCGACGTCGTCGGCCACGTCGAGGACGCCGGTCCGGTGGTGCGGATCCGGACTCGGCGCGGCGAGGTGGTGGCGATCGCCGCGGACGACGTGCTCGCCGTCCGGGTGGTGCCGGAGATGCCGGTGCGCACGTCGCAGATCCGCAATCTCGAGCAGGCCGCGGCGCTGGCGTGGCCGGGCGTCGAGCACGAGTGGCTCGACGGGTGGCTGCTGCGCTTCGGGCATGGCAGCACCCGGCGCGCGAATTCGGCCGTGCCGCTGGCCAGTTGGGCGACGCACACGGCGCTGCCCGCCATCGAACGGTGGTACGGCGCGCGCGGCGTCGACCCGGTCCTCGCCGTGCCGGACCGGCTGTTCCGGGTGGCCGACGCGGTGCCGACCGACGGCGAGAACGACGTGCTGGTGGCGGACGTGGTCGGGCGCGCGATGCCGGCCGGGGTGCGCACGACGGGGGCGCCGGACGCCGACTGGCGTGCGGTGAACCCCCGGGACGTGCCCGACGACGTGCTGGTCGCCGTCGTCGACGGCGAGGTGACGTTCGCGACCATCGAGGGCACGGCGGCCGGCCGGGGGGCGCTGACGTCGGCACCCGACGGCACCCGCTGGCTCGGCATCACCGCCGTGCACGTGGCACCGGACGCGCGCCGCCGGGGTGCGGGTCGCACGCTGTGCGAGGCCCTGCTGGCGTGGGGCGCCGATCGCGGAGCCGACCGCGCGTACGTTCAGGTGCTCACCGACAACGCGCCTGCCCTGGGGCTCTATGCCGGCCTGGGGTTCCGCACCCACCACCGGTCGCGGTACGTCGACGCCCGTAGCGTGTGACGTCGTGCGCATCGCCACCTGGAACGTCAACTCCATCCGCTCCCGCATCGACCGCGTGTCTGCCTGGTTGGAGCGGTCCGACGTGGACGTGCTCGCCATGCAGGAGACGAAGTGCAAGGACGAGCAGTTCCCCACGATGCCGTTCGCGGCGCTGGGCTACGAGGTGGTGCACACCGGGGTCAGCCAGTGGAACGGGGTGGCCATCGCGTCGCGGGTGGGCATCGAGGACGTGATGGTGGGCTTCGAGGGCCAGCCGACGTGGGACGAGGCGTCGGAGGCCCGTGCCTTGGGCGCGACGTGCGGCGGCGTGCGGGTGTGGAGCCTGTACGTGCCCAATGGCCGGTCGGTGGATTCGGATCACTACCGCTACAAGCTGGAATGGCTTGCCGCCCTTGACCGGACGTCGACCGAGTGGTTGCGCGAGGATCCGGACGCGGCGATCGCACTGGTGGGCGACTGGAACATCGCGCCCACCGACGACGACGTGTGGGACATGGCGGTGTTCGAGCACAGCACCCACGTCACGCCTCCGGAGCGGGCGGCGTTCACGGCCATCGAGTCGCGCTACGGGGACGTGGTGCGGCCGTTCACGCCGGGGCCGGGCACGTTCACCTACTGGGATTACACGCAGTTGCGCTTTCCTCGTCGGGAGGGCATGCGCATCGACTTCGTGTTGGGTTCGCCGGCGTTGGCGGCCCGCGTGACGCATGCCGCCATCGACCGCGACGAGCGCAAGCCCGGGAAGAAGGGCACGCCCCCGCCGAGCGATCACGCGCCGGTGATCGTCGACCTGTCCTGAGCCGGTCCCGACGATCGCGGCGAATCCGTGCGGCAGCGGGGCTGGGCTGACGATGACCGTCCGCCGGGACGCCGTGGACGACGCTGGTCACTCACACCGGGGCCGCGCTTCCGCTGCGGGTTGTCGGTGCGGGTTCGTAGGCTCGTCGTCGTGAAGATCCTCGTTGCCACCTCGCTCACGCAGGGCACCAACCCCAAGGACTATCACTACTGCGTCGACGGTGAGCTGGTCTGGATGCAGCAGGCGTGCGACCGCGAGGAGTGCGGCTGCAGCCGCGGGTTCGCGGGGGCGGCGTCGCACCGCGCCACCACGACGGCGATGGTGGTGGAGTCCGAGCTGACGCGCGACGACGTGGTGCTGGCGTTCCGCACCAGCCTGCTCGACGGCGGGTGGCCGGTCGAGTGGGCGGGCGACGTCGCCGACGACAACCTGGAGATCGCCGCCAAGCTGCCGGTGGGCACCATCATCGTGCGCAGGCACGACGACTATCTGTTGCGCGGTGCGATGTTCCGCTAGCTGTCGTGACCTGAGACGTTGATGTCAGGAGGCGTTGTCCGCCTCGGGGCCGCTGGCGTACTTGCCCGCGTTGAACAGCGACGCGATGGCACCGATCACCATCATCGCGGCGGCCGCGGTGAACACGACGGTCAGACCGGAGTGGAACGGCTCGGTGATGAGCTGCGGGAAGAACGTCTTGCCGGTCAGCACGTCGGCGTCGACGCCGGGGGCCTGCAAGGCGCCGGAGGGTCCGAGCAGCTCGGCGATGGGGTTGTATCCCAGGAACGCCGCGAACAGGCTGCCCACCGGGGGCAGGTTCGCCACGCCCGCCGCCACGGACGGTGAAACCCCCTGCGCCTGAAGGCCACTGCTCATCGCGCCGGGCAGCGAGTTCGCCAGGCCGACGATCATCAGGGAGAAGAAGATGCCGATGGACAGCGACGATCCGGCGTTGAAGAACGTGGCGCGCACGCCCGACGCGGCGCCGCGCTGCGAGGCGGGCACGCTCGACATGATGGAGGCGGTGTTGGGTGCGGTGAAGATGCCGCCGCCCAGGCCGTTGAGGAAGACCAGCACCGCGAACACCCAGTAGTCGAAGTTCACGGGGATCAGCAGCAGCGCGACGAACGACGCCGCCATGAGCACCATGCCGCCGACGGTGAAGGGCCGGGAGCCGTACTTGTCGGACAGCGATCCGGCGATGGGACCCGCGATCAGGAAGCCGATGGTGACCGGCAGCAGGTAGATGCCGGCCCACAGCGGTGTCGACTCGAACGAATAGCCGTGCAGCGGAAGCCAAATGCCCTGTAGCCAGATGATGAGCATGAACTGCAGGCCGCCGCGCCCCACCGACGACATCAGGCCGGCGAGGTTGCCCATGCCGAACGACGCCGACCTGAACAGCCTCAGGTCGACCATCGGCGACGGGACGCGCAGTTCGATGAAGCAGAACGTCACCAGCATGATCAGCCCGGCGCCGATGGCACCGAGCACCCACGGGTTGGTCCATCCGGTGGTCGAATCCCCGTACGGCTGAATGCCGTAGGTGATGCCGATGAGCAGCACGGTGAGCCCGAGTCCGAAGGACAGCGTCCCCGCCCAGTCCAGCTTGCCGGGGGTGCGCGCGCCGAGTTCGCGCAGCGAGCGGATGCTCCAGATGGTGCCGACGATGCCGATGGGCACGCCCACCCAGAACACGGCCTTCCAGTGCCACTCCGACAGGAAGCCGCCGATGAGCAGACCCAGGAAGGAGCCGGCCACGGCCGAGACCATGTTCACGCCGAGCGCCATGCCGCGCTGGTTGGCCGGGAAGGCGTCGGTGAGGATCGCCGACGACGAGGCCATGAGCATGGCGCCGCCGACGCCCTGCACCACGCGCCAGGCGATGAGCCAGACGGCGCCGCCGCCCAGTTGGAACGGGTCGAAGGACAGCGCGACCGCCGCGACGGTGAACACCACGAACCCGAGGTTGTAGATCCGGACGCGGCCGAACATGTCACCGAGACGACCGAACGGCACCACCAGCACGGCGGTCACCACCAGGTAGCCCATCAGCATCCACAGCAGGTAGCTGACGTTGCTCGGGGCCAGCGGGTTCAGGCCGATGCCGCGGAAGATCGCGGGTAGCGAGATGAGCACGATCGAGGCGTTGATGGTGGCCAGCAGCGTGCCCAGCGTGGTGTTCGACAGCACCACCCACTTGTAGAAGGGGTGTTCGTGGTCCATCCGCGTGCGCTTGCGGGCGGTCTCCCGCAGGGCCGCGTCGGCGTCGGTCGGCACGGGTGTCTTCGTAATCTCGGTCTCAGTCGTCATGTCGGCTTCGCTCACGTGTCACGTCTCTTGGGTGTGCGGCTGGGGTCGGCGGCGCCGTTGCCGCGGCCATGCCGCAAAACACATATGTTAGCTATACAAATGATCTGGCGGCAATTTCATTCCCCGCCCCCTCGCCGCCGCCGCGGGGGTGCGGTAGCTTGGCTGTCGTCCGCGCGGGAGCGCACACCAGTGCGCTGAGAGGACGGCTAGCGGGCCGTCGACCGTATGAACCTGACCGGGTAATGCCGGCGTAGGGAGTGTCGAAATGGTCGTATTCAGCGAACCCACCATCACCACCGGCCCCATCACGGGCAGCAGCAAGGTCTACCGCGACCTGCCCGACGGCGGCCGCGTGCCGTGGCGTCGGGTGCACCTGAGCACCGGCGAGCACCTGGACCTGTACGACACGTCGGGTCCGTACACCGACGCCACGGCCACCATCGACCTCGATGCCGGGCTGCCGGCCCGGCCCGGCGTGGTGCGTGACCGCGGCACCCAGCTGCAACGTGCCCGGCGCGGCGAGGTCACCGCCGAGATGGCGTTCATCGCCGCGCGGGAGGGCCTGCCCGCCGAGTTGGTGCGCGCCGAGGTGGCCCGCGGCCGCGCCGTCATCCCGGCCAACCACCACCATCCCGAGAGCGAGCCGATGATCATCGGCAAGGCGTTCGCGGTGAAGGTCAACGCCAACATCGGCAATTCCGCGGTGACGTCCTCGATCGCCGAGGAGGTCGACAAGATGGTGTGGGCCACCCGCTGGGGTGCCGACACCATCATGGACCTGTCCACCGGCAAGGACATCCACGAGACGCGCGAGTGGATCCTGCGCAACTCTCCGGTGCCGGTGGGCACCGTCCCGATGTATCAGGCACTGGAGAAGGTGGGCGGCGATCCGACCCGGCTCGACTGGGAGGTGTACCGCGACACCGTGATCGAGCAGTGCGAGCAGGGTGTCGACTACATGACGGTGCACGCCGGGGTGCTGCTGCGCTACGTCCCGTTGACCGCGCACCGGGTCACCGGGATCGTCAGCCGCGGCGGATCCATCATGGCCGCCTGGATGCTGGCGCGGCATCGAGAATCGTTCCTGTACGAGAACTTCGGCGAGCTGTGCGACATCCTGGCCCGCTACGACGTGACGTTCTCCCTCGGCGACGGCCTGCGCCCCGGGTCCATCGCCGACGCCAACGACGAGGCCCAGTTCGCCGAACTGCGCACGCTGGGTGAGCTGACGGGCGTCGCCAAGAGCCATGGCGTGCAGGTGATGATCGAAGGTCCCGGACACGTGCCCATGCACCAGATCGTGGAGAACGTCCGACTCGAAGAGGAACTCTGCGACGAGGCGCCGTTCTACACGCTGGGCCCGCTCACCACCGACATCGCTCCGGGATACGACCACATCACCAGCGGAATCGGCGCGGCCATCATCGCCCAGGCGGGCACCGCGATGCTGTGTTACGTCACGCCGAAGGAGCACCTCGGCCTGCCCAACCGCCAGGACGTCAAGGACGGCGTGATCACCTACAAGATCGCCGCCCACGCCGCCGACCTGGCCAAGGGACACCCCGGGGCGCGCGAACGTGACGATGCATTGTCGAAGGCGCGCTTCGAGTTTCGCTGGAACGACCAGTTCGCCCTGGCGCTGGACCCGGACACCGCCCGGGCCTATCACGACGAGACGCTGCCCGCCGAGCCCGCCAAGACCGCGCACTTCTGCTCGATGTGCGGCCCCAAGTTCTGCTCGATGCGCATCACCGCCGACATCCGCGCCGCCGTCGCCGACGGCATGGCCGAGAAGTCCGCCGAGTTCGCCGCGCACGGCAACCGGGTCTACCTGCCGCTGACGGAGGCGACGCCGTGAGCGCGTTCCTGCCGCTGCCCGCCCCCGGGGAGGCCCCGGTGCGGGTGCTCACCATCGCGGGCACCGACTCCGGCGGCGGCGCGGGCATCCAGGCCGACGCTCGCACGTGCGCGCTGCTCGGCGTGCACGGCCTGGTCGCCGTGGCCGCGGTGACCGTGCAGAATTCGGTGGGCATCAAGGGTTTTCACGAGATCCCGCTCGACGTCGTCGCGGGCCAGATCGACGCCGTGATGGGTGACATCGGGGCTCAGGCCGCCAAGACCGGGATGCTCGCGTCGGCCGAGATCATCGAGTGCGTGGCCGACACGTGGCGCGGCCTGGGCACCGACGCGCCGCTGGTGGTCGACCCGGTGTGCGCCTCGATGCACGGCGATCCCCTGCTGCACCCGTCGGCGCTCGGCGTGCTGCGCGCCCGCCTGTTGCCGCTGGCCACGCTGGTGACCCCCAACCTCGACGAGGTCCGGTTGATCACCGGCATCGAGGTCGTCGACGAGGCGACCCAGCGCGAGGCGGCACGCACGCTGCACGCCCTCGGCCCACGCTGGGTGTTGGTCAAGGGCGGCCATCTGCGCGCGTCCCCGGACAGCCCCGACCTGCTCTACGACGGCACGGACTTCTACGAGTTCCTCGCGCCGCGCGTCGCCACCGGCCACGACCACGGCGCCGGCGACACCTTGGCCGCAGCCGTGGCGTGCGCGCTCGGTCACGGGTACGCCGTGCCGGAGGCGGTCGACTTCGGCAAGCGCTGGGTCACCGAGTGCCTGCGCGCGGCCTATCCCCTGGGTCACGGCCACGGCCCGGTCAACGCCCTGTTTCGATTGGGGGCATGACGGCGCTCGACCTGACCGCGATCGCGGGCATCGCCCACCAGCCCCTGGGCACGCCGCGCGGCGCGGTGGTGCTCACGCACGGGGCCGGTAGCGATCGCGATGCCCCCACGCTGGTGGCCGCGTGCGAGGAATGGGCCAGGCACGGCTTCCTGGCCGTGCGCTACGACCTGCCCTACCGCAGGCGTCGGCCCAAGGGCCCACCGTCGAACTCGGCGGCTTCCGACCAGGCGGGTGTGGCCGAGGCCGTGGACGTGGTCCGCGGCCTGCTCGCGCGGGGGCCCGTGGTGGCGGGCGGGCACTCCTACGGCGGCCGCATCACGACGATGGCGGTGGCCGACGGCCTGGTCGTCGACGTGCTGACGCCGTTCTCCTATCCGCTGCACCCGCCGGGCAAGCCGGAGCGCGCCCGCACTGCCCATCTGCCGCGGATCACCGTGCCGACGGTGTTCACCCACGGCACCGCCGACCCCTTCGGCACCATCGCCGAACTGCGCGCGGCGGCCGCGACGATCCCGGCACCCAGCGTGGTCGTCGAGGTCACCGGCGCTCGCCACGACCTCCGGTCGAAGACCCTCGACGTGCCTGCCCTCGCGGTCGAGGCGGCACTCGGTTTCCTGCCGTGAGTCCTGCTAGTTTCTTCGGGTGACCTGGCCTTCCGGAGATCCGTCGAACCAGCAGCACGGCGGCGTGCCGCCCCAGCAGCACGGCGGCGTGCCGCCCCAGCAACACGGCGGCGTGCCGCCGGAGCAGTACCCGCAGCCGGGTCAGGGCTACCCGCCCCCTCCCGGACAGGGCTACCCGCCGCCACCGCAGGGTCAGGGCTACCCGCAGGGTCAGGGTTACCCGCAGGGTCAGGGCTACCCGCAGGGCCAGGGCTACCCGCAGGGCCAGGATTACCCGCAGGGCCAGGGCTACCCGCCGCCACCGCCGCTGCCCTATCAGGACCCCTACGGCCAGCATCCAGCCCCCCAGGCGGCCAAGACCAGCCCGTGGGCCATCGCCACCCTGATCCTCGGCATCATCGGCGCGGTGCTGTTCAGCATCGTCTGCGGCATCGTGGCGCTGGGCAAGACCAAGGACGGCCGGGAGCGCGGCCGCGGCCTGGCCATCGCCGGCCTGGTGCTCTCGGGGCTGTGGATCGTGATCGGCGGTGCCGTCATCGCGATCATCGCGTTCACGATGAAGGACCGCGTGATCGCCACCGACGTCGAGGTGGGCAGCTGCATCGCCGACGTCCCCACCAGCGCGCGGGTGGTCACGCTGCCCACGGTCGACTGCTCGCAGCCCCACGGCGGCGAGGTCTACGCCGTGCTGAACCTGCCCGAGGGCGACTACCCGGGCACGTCGGTCATCGACGAGTGGCAGAACAAGTGCCCCGACGAGCTGGCCTCCTACGCGCCGGATGCCATGCTCGACGAGAGCATCGGCGTCTACGTGCTGTACCCGACGCCCGAGACCTGGAACCGCGGTGATCGTGCGGTGACCTGCA
Organism: Mycobacterium sp. DHQP2018-32-09; assembly: GCF_058148405.1. Lineage (NCBI taxonomy): Bacteria > Bacillati > Actinomycetota > Actinomycetes > Mycobacteriales > Mycobacteriaceae > Mycobacterium > Mycobacterium sp. DHQP2018-32-09. The sequence continues at coordinate 37,912 of NZ_JBYVYK010000027.1, forward strand.
TCGCGACGCTGGATCCCAAGCGGGCCGGCAGCATCAGGGGATAGCCGTTACTCCTGGTACCGTCTACCCATGACTTCGGAGCGCTTCGACGCGGTCATCGTCGGCGCCGGCTTTGCCGGCATCGGCGCGGCCATCCAGCTCAAGCGGCTGGGCATCCACGACTTCGTCATCCTCGAGCGGGAGGACGACCTCGGCGGCACGTGGTACGTCAACCACTACCCCGGCCTGGCGGTGGACGTCCCGACGACCACGTACTCCTACTTCTTCGAGCCCAACCCCCACTGGTCGCGGTTGTTCACCCCGGGCCCGGAGATCAAGCAGTACGCCGACGACGTCGCCGACAAGTACGGCGTGCGGCAGCACATCCGGTTCCAGACCACCGTGGCCGGTGCCCAGTGGGACGAGGAGTCCGACCTGTGGCGCGTCGCGCTCGCCGACGGTGCCACCATCGCGGCGCGCTACCTGTTCACCGCCACCGGCTTCCTGAGCCAGCCCAAGCTGCCCGACATCCCCGGCATCGCCAACTTCGACGGCAAGGTGGTCCACACCACCGAATGGGACGACTCCTACGATCCCTCCGGCGAACGCGTCGCGGTCATCGGCACCGGCGCCACCGCGGTGCAGCTCATCCCGGAACTCGCGGCGTCGGCGCGCGAGCTGGCCGTCTACCAGCGCACCCCCATCTGGGTGGCCCCCAAGATCGACATCCGGTTCGGGGAGCGCGCCAAGCGACTGTTCGCCCGCTTCCCGCTGTCGCAGCGCATCGTGCGGGCCATCACCGACACCATCTACGAGGCGATGATCACCGTCGGCGTGGTGCACTACAAGGTGCCGCTGTTCCGCCGGCTCAACATCTCGGCGATGGACCTGTGCAAGATCCACCAGTTCATCCAGATCCGGGACAAGGAGCTGCGCAAGCGGCTGACCCCGGACTATGACATCGGGTGCAAGCGACCCACGTTCTCCAACAAGTACTTCCGGGCGCTGACCAAGCCGCACGTGCGGTTGCACACCGAGGGCATCGACCACGTCGAGTCCGACGGCATCGTCAACGCCGACGGCACCAAGACCACCATCGACACGCTGGTGCTCGCGACCGGGTTCGACCTGTGGGAGGCCAACTTCCCCGCCATCGAGATCATCGGCCGCGAGGGCCGCAACCTCGGCAAGTGGTGGCGCGAAACGCGTTTCCAGGCCTACCAGGGCGTCTCGATGCCGTACTTCCCCAACTACCTCAGCCTGGCCAGCCCGTACGCCTTCCTCGGTCTGAACTTCTTCAACACCATGGAGTACCAGATGCGGCTGATGGACCGGCTGTTCGGCGAGCTGAAGCGCCGGGGCGCCACCACCTTCGAGGTCACCGAGGAGGCCAACGCTGCCTACCTCGACCGGATGACCGATCTGCTCGGCGATTCGCTGTGGACGCTGGGCAACTGCGCCTCGTCGCGGTCGTACTATTTCAATCCCCAGGGTGAGCCGAGCCTGCTGCGGCCGATGTCGACGCAGGACGCCATCTCCGAGGCCTCCACGTTCGCGCTCACCGACTACCGCATCGCCTGAGAGGAAGACCGTCATGGCCCAAGAGAGTTCTCGCACGCCCGCACTGGCAGGCGCCGTGCTGGCCGCCACCGGCGTCGCGCACTTCGTCAAACCCGCGCTGTTCGAGGGCATCACGTCACCGGCGTTCCCGAAGGACACGGCACGTCACATCACGACCAACGGCGCCATCGAGACCGCGCTCGGCGTCGGGCTGGTCGTGCCGCAGACGCGCAAGCTGGCCGTCGTCGGCGCCCTGGGCTACGTCGGCTACCTGGCCGTCAACGTCATCCGCAACCGCTGACCCGCCGCCGTCCGTGCGGGAGTCCGATTACCTGCCGTTGCCGGCACCCGGTGAGGCGCCGCACCGGGTGCTGACCATCGCCGGGTCGGACTCCGGCGGCGCGGCGGGAATGCAGGCCGACATGCGCGCCTTCGCGATGCTCGGGGTCCACGGTTGCGTCGCGGTCACCGCGGTGACCGTGCAGAACACCTTGGGCGTCACGGCCTTTCACGAGATCCCCACCGACGTGGTGGCCGGGCAGATCAGCGCGGTGGCCTCCGACATCGGCATCGAGGCGGCCAAGACCGGCATGCTGGCGTCCACCGACATCATCGACACGGTGGTCGACACGTGGCGCGCCGAGGGCCTGGAGTCCACGGTGCCGCTGGTGGTGGATCCGGTGTGCGCGTCCAACGCCGGCCAACCCCTGCTGCACCCCAGCGCGCTCACGGCCATGCGGGAGCGGTTGATCCCGCTGGCGACGCTGGTGACACCGAATCTCGACGAGGTGCGTCTACTGGTGGGCATCGACGTCGTCGACGAGGCCAGCCAGCGCGAAGCCGCCCGGGCGCTCTACGACCTCGGACCGCGGTGGGCCCTGGTCAAGGGCGGTCACCTACGCACGTCGAGCGTCAGCTCGGATCTGCTCTACGACGGCGCCGAGTTCCACCGCTTCGTCGCCACCCGCGTCGACACCGTGCACGATCACGGCGCCGGCGACAACCTGGCGGCGGCGGCGGCCGCGGCGCTGGCACACGGCAGGTCGGTTCCCGAGGCGGTCGCGTTCGCCAAACTGTGGGTCACGGAGTGCATCCGCGCCGCCTACCCGTTGGGTTCCGGCCACGGTCCCGTCAACGGAATGGCCCGTTTGGTCGGCTAGGCTGCGCGCGTGCAACGGACCCTGGGCACCGTCGACGCGGTGGTCATCGGTCTGGGTTCCATGCTGGGCGCCGGCGTCTTCGTGGTGTTGGCGCCCGCTGCGGCCGCGGCGGGCAGCGGCCTCCTCGTCGGCCTGGCGATCGCCGCCGTCGTCGCCTACTGCAACGCGACGTCGTCGGCGCGGCTGGCGGCCCGCTACCCGCAGTCCGGCGGCACGTACGTGTACGGCCGGGAACGGTTGGGCCCGTTCTGGGGTCATCTCGCGGGCTGGAGCTTCGTGGTCGGCAAGACGGCGTCGTGCGCGGCGATGGCGCTCACCGTGGGGTCCTATGCGTGGCCGGCCCACGCGCACGCCGTCGCGGTGGTCGCCGTGGCGGCCTTGACCGCCGTGAACGTGGCAGGCGTGCAGAAGTCGGCGCTGCTGACGCGGGTGCTCGTCGCGGCGGTGCTGGCCGTCCTGGCGGTCGTGGTGGTCACGATCCTCGGCGCCGACGGCCTCGACGGCGCGCACCTGACCCTGGCGCCGGACGCGAGCCCGTTCGGGATGCTGCAGTCGGCGGGGCTGCTGTTCTTCGCCTTCGCCGGGTACGCGCGCATCGCGACGCTCGGCGAGGAGGTCCGCGACCCGCAGCGCACCATCGGGCGCGCCATCGCGTGGGCACTCGGCATCGTGCTGGTGTGCTACGCCGTGGTTGCCGTCGCCGTGCTGTCCGAACTGGGCAGCGCCGCACTGGCATCCGCGTCCGCGCCGCTGGCCGACGCGGTGGTGGCCGCCGGGCATCCCGGCCTGGTGCCGGTGGTACGGGCCGGGGCGACGCTGGCGGCGCTGGGCGCGCTGCTCGGCCTGGTGCTCGGGGTGTCCCGGACGACGCTGGCCATGGCGCGCGACCGGCACCTGCCCCACGCGCTGGCGGCCCTGCACCCCCGGTTCGACAGCCCCTACCGCGCCGAGATCGCCGTCGGCGTCGTGGTGGCGGTGGTGGCGGCGGTCGCCGACGTACGCGCCGCCATCGGCTTCTCGTCGTTCGCCGTGCTGGTGTACTACGCGGTGGCCAACGCGTCGGCATACACGCTGTCGCACGGGCTGCGCCGCAGGACCGTTCCCGTCCTCGGGCTGCTGGGGTGTGTGGTGCTGGCGGTCACGCTGCCGTGGACGGCGGTGGTCGCCGGCGCGGTCGTGGTGGCGCTCGGCGCACTGAGCTACGCCGTGTGGCGCGGTGGGGCCTAGCAGACCCGTCGACCAGCACGGCCCGGCCGCGTGCACTAACTTGCCCGTGTGAGTGCCTTCACCTGGAGACCCGTAGCGCGCGACGCCGCGATCGTCGCTCCCGACGAGCGGCTGAGCTGGCCGCGCACCATCGGGATCGGCGCCCAGCACGTCGTCGCGATGTTCGGCGCCACGTTCCTGGTGCCGGTGCTCACCGGCTTCCCGCCGGCGACCACGCTGCTGTTCTCCGGCATCGGCACGATCCTGTTCCTGGTGATCACCGGCAACCGGCTGCCGAGCTATCTGGGCTCGAGCTTCGCGGTCATCTCGCCCGTGGTCGCGGCGGTGGGCTCGGCGGGAGCCGGCGGCGCGCTCGGCGGTCTGGTGGCCCTCGGCGTCGTGCTGATGATCGTCGGCGCCGTGGTGCACGTGGCGGGCTCGCACTGGCTCAACGTCGCGCTGCCACCCGTGGTGACCGGTGCCGTGGTCGCGCTCATCGGGTTCAATCTGGCGCCCGCGGCGAAGGCCAACTTCGAGAAGGGTCCGCTGGTCGGCACCATCACGCTGGTGCTGCTGGTGGCCACGCTGGCGTTCTTCCGCGGCATCATCGGCAGGCTCGCCATCGTCATCGCGGTGATCGTCGGGTACGTGGTGGCCTGGCTGGTGGGCGACGTGCCCGCCGAGGCGCGCGCCGCGATCGCCGCCGCGGACTGGGTGGGGCTGCCGCAGTTCCAGACCCCGACGTTCTCCCTGGCGGTGCTGCCCCTGTTCCTGCCCGCCGTCATCGCGCTGCTCGCCGAGAACATCGGGCACGTGAAGTCGGTGGGCCAGATGACCGCCACCGACACCGATCCGCTGCTGGGCCGCGCCATCGCCGCCGACGGCGTGGCCACCACGCTGGCGGGCTTCGGCGGCGGCTCGGCCACCACGACGTACGCCGAGAACATCGGCGTCATGGCCGCCACCCGCGTGTACTCGACGGCGGCCTACTGGGTGGCGGCGGTCACCGCGATCGTGCTGGCCCTGTGCCCCAAGATCGGCGCCATCATCTCCGCCATCCCGCCCGGCGTGCTGGGTGGCGCGACCATCGTGCTGTACGGCCTGGTGGGGGTGCTGGGCATCCGGATCTGGATGACCAACCACGTCGACTTCGGCCTGCCCGTCAACCAGATGACCGCCGCGATCCCGCTCATCATCGGCATCGCCGACTTCACCTGGCGCGTCGGCGATCTGGTGTTCACCGGCATCGCGCTGGGGTCGATCGCGGCGCTGGTCGTCTACCACGGGATGGCGCTGCTGGGCTTCCGCTCGGGCCGCGCCCCGGAACCGGAGCCACGGCCGCTGGCCTGACCGTCCTCGGCGCCGAGTGTGCGTCCTGGATCACCGCACCGGCGTGTCGCGATCCGATGCGCACACTCGGCGCGCTCGGCGGGTTCACCCGGCAGCCCGATGCGGCGACGATTCGTGAAAGCATTGGCGCATGCACGCCCGTCACGCACTGGTCCGTAGGCCGTCCCCGCTGCTCGAGCAGGGTCTGATCACCCACATCGAGCGCAGCGACCACGTCGACGTCGAGCTGGCCGGGCGACAGTGGGACGCCTACGTGGCGGCCATGCGCGACGCCGGGTGGACCATCCACGAGGTGCCCGCCGCGCCGGAGTGCCCGGACTCGGTGTTCGTCGAGGACACCATGGTGGTCTACGGCGACCTGGCCGTCATCGGCAGGCCCGGCGCCGAGGAGCGCTGGACCGAGATCATGGCGGCCGCCGACACCGTGTGCGAACTCGGCTACCGCACCGTGCACGTCGAAGCGCCGGGCACGCTCGAAGGCGGCGACGTGCTGAAGTTCGGCGACACCGTGTGGGTGGGCGTCGGCGGGCGCACCAACGAGGAGGGCGTGGACCAGCTCCGGGCGCACCTGGAGCCCTACGGCGTCAAGGTCGTCGGCGTCCCGCTGAGCAAGGCCCTGCACCTGAAGTCGGCCGTCACCGCGCTGCCCGACGGCACCGTGATCGGCTACGAGCCCACCGTCGACGACCCGGGGGTGTGGGGCGACCGCTTCCTGGCCGTGCCGGAACCCGAGGGTGCGCACGTGGTGCTGCTCGGCGACGACGCGCTGCTGCTGTCGGCCGCCGCGCCGCGCACCGCCGAACTCCTCACCGCCCGCGGCCATCGCGTGGTGAGCGTGGACGTCTCGGAGTTCGAGAAGCTCGAGGGCTGCGTCACCTGCCTGTCGGTGCGGTTGCGCGGGCTGCCCCGCTAGCGCTACCGCGCCGGGATGCCGTTGGGCCCGTCGAGCGAGGCGGCGTAGGTGCCCACCGCGAAGGCGATGGCCGGGCCGGTGACGCCGAGCGCCTCGCGGTCGACGTTCGCGTCGTCGTCGCGCGGGGTGCGGTAGTTCGGGTCGAACGGCCTGCCGGCCTGCCCGCCCCACAACCGCGCCTGCGTCTCGCTCATGCGGCCGTTCGACCCCGTCGTGACCCCGCCGATCGGCACGCCTGCCGCCAGGAACGGCGCGTAGTCGCCCGCACGGCCCAGCGGCACGTCGGCCGGCCGCACGCCCGCGAGGTTCAGGTAACCCGCCAGCGTCCGCTCCAGGCCCGCCGACCCCGCGGGCACGCTCGCCGCGGGCACGTCCGGATTGGGCTGACCCGACTGGTCGCCGTCGAGGGTGAAGTACCCGGCGTTCGGTGACGCGAGCTGGTTGGCGTTGACGTACATCGCCAGGTCCGCGACGCCGTCGCCGCCGAGCCCCGCGACGTACTTGGTGGCGCCCTCACCGCCGGCCTCGCCGGCACCGAAGAACGCGAACCGTACGGCGTTGGTGACGTTCGGCGACGCTCCGAGCTTGACGGCCGTCTCCAGCACCGCGGCCACCCCGGACGCGTCGGCGTTCATGCCGGGACTGCGCGGCGCGGAATCCAGGTGCGCGCCCGCCACGACCACCCGATGCGCGTCTCCGGTCTTGGTTTGCGCCAGCACGTTTCGCGATCGGACGGTACCCGCCTTGGCGTCGAGCACCAGCTTCACGGGGGCGGTGGTGCGGCGCACCGCGGCGTCGACGTCGCGGCCGATCACCGCGACGGGCGCCTTGAGCTGCTCGTAGTAGCCGGGCGTGAACAACCCGGCGCGGCCCTGGTCGCTGACCACCAACACGCCCACCGCACCCTCGTCGGTGGCGGTGTTCTGCTTCTGCACCACCGAGCAGCCGGTGTCGTCGACCACCACGATGGCGCCCCGCACCGTGACACCGGTGTAGTCGGCGGTGGTGCAGCCCGCGGGGGCGCGGGGACGCAGGGTCTCGGCGGACAGGCCACCGGCCGGGGTCGGCGCCAGCAGCGACGCCTGGTCGACGGGGAAGGTGCGCCCCGCGACCGTCACGGCGGGCTTGCCGGGATTGGCGAGCACCAGGCGGTCGAAGTCGGCCAGTTCCACCTCGAAACCGTTGTCGCGCAGCACCGTCGACACGTAGTCGACGCTGGCGTCGTACCCCGGCGTGCCGTCGGCGCGGGACCCGTCGTGCGCCGCGGCGATGTCGGACAGCTTCTGGAGGTGGGTGTTCATGCCGTCGACGGTCACCTGGTCGGCCAGCGCCCGCCCCGGGTCGGCAGGCGCCGCGGGCGGCCCCGACTGACCGCATGCCGTCACGGTCGCCATGGTCACCACCGAGGCCAGGGCCACGGCGGCGCCCGCCGCGCGACGCAGGCGCATCACTGCGCCTCGACCACGTGCCGGACGCGGTCGTCGCGCACCGGTACGCCGTTGCGTCCACCCAGGTTCTGGGCGTACAGACCCACCGCGTGGGCCACGCCCCGGCCCTGGAGGTCCAGCGCGGTGCGGTCGACGTTGTCGATGTCGTCGGTGGCCTTGTGGTAGTTGGGGTCGTACTCCGCGCCCGCGGTGCCACCCCACAGCTTGGCCTGCTCGTCGGTCATCTTCCCCTCGGCGCCGGAGAACAGCCCCCCGACGGGGATGCCTGCCTTGGTGAACGCGTCGTAGTCCGATCTGCCGTCGAAGTCGGTGTCCCGCGCGGGTTTTCCCGCGTCGTCGAGGTACTTGACCAGCGTGCGCTCGATGCCTGCCGAACCCTCCGGAACCCGCGGCACACCACCCCGCGGCAGCGTCGACTGGTCACCGTCGTAGGTGAAGTAGCCGGGGTTCGGCGAGGCGAGCATGTCGAAGTTCAAGTACAGCGCGATGTCCTTGAGGGCGTCGACGTCCAGCGTGCGCACGTACTCGTCCGACCCGACCAGACCGACCTCCTCGGCACCCCAGAACCCGAAGCGCACGGCATTGCGCACGTCCGGCGAACTGCCCAGCCGAAGCGCGGTCTCCAGGACGGCCGCCACCCCGGACCCGTTGTCGTTGATCCCCGGCCCCTCCGGCACCGAGTCCAGGTGGGCGCCCGCCATCACGACGTTGGCGGTGTCACCCGTCTTGGTCTGGGCGATGACGTTGCGCGTCTTGTCCTCCCGCACACCGGCGTTGAGCTTCAGCGTGGTGGCACCCGGGTTGGCGCGCAACCGCGCACCCTCGGCCTTGGTGATGCCGACGACGGGGATGGTCACCTTCGTGGACTCCCCGAGCGTCGCGCCGATGGGACCGTCGTCGTCGACGTTGTTCACGACCACCATCGCCACCGCACCCCGATCCGCGGCGATCTGCTGCTTGATGCCGAAGGCACACGCCCCCCGATCCACGAGCACCACGGCACCCCGCACCGGCAGCCCGTCGTAGTCGGTGGGCGAGCAGCCCGGCGTGTCGTCGACGCGGGCGGCCACCAGGGGACCGTCGACTCCGTCGGGTGGCGTGCCGATGGTGTAGTTCAGCGGCACCGCCTTCACCGGGGCGCCGCCCACCGTCAGCGTGGGCTCGTCGGCCCAGGGCTGGCGGACGTCGAACTCGTCGGTGGACACGTCGAAACCCTTGTCCCGCAACAGCCCGGCCACGTAGTCGACGCTCGCGGCGTACCCGGGGGTACCCAGCGCTCGATTGCCCCCGTTGGCGTCGGCGATGTCCTGCAGCTTGCGCAGGTGTCCCATCATCGCGTCGACCGTCACGTCGATGCGGACGGGCTGCGGTTGTGCGGGCTCGGGCGCCCGCTCGCTGCCGCACCCCGCCAGCGCCGTCACCGCCACCGCCAAGACGGCGGCCGCCCGCCTGCGTCGACGCCTACCCACGATCACTGCTCGCCTACCCACCGTGCCCACGTTAGTCAGGCGTCGCGCTTGGTCACCACGACGGTGGCGGCCGCGAAGAGCGCGGTGACGATCACCGCGAAGTACACCAGCGAACCCAACGGTCCCCACGGCATGTCGTAGGTGGCGTACAGCCATTGCACGTCGGTGAACGTGAACGCGTTGCCGAAGGGCAGGAACGGCCCGACGCGCGCGCCGATGCTCGGCAGGTTGCCCAGGATGGGTTCCACGACCAGCGGCCACAGCAGCAGCACCGCCACCGCGCCCGCGGCGTGCCGCAGCAGCGCCCCCACCGCCACGCCCAGGACCGCCGCGATCGCCCCGAACACCGCCAAGGCCAGCACCAGCTGCCACACCTGCCCGCGGGCCAGTGACAGGTTGGCGCCCAGCGCGGCGTCGGCGGCGATCCGGGCCACCGCCACCGCCGCGACCGTCAGCGTGGCGGTGAACACGGCGGAGAACGCGGCGGCCACAACGGCTTTGGCGATCAGCACGTGCGATCGGTTGGGTGTCGCCGCGAACGTGGTGCGGATCATCCCGCTGCGGTACTCCCCCGTGACGCTCATCGCCGCCACCACCATCTGCAGCGGCACCGCGAACACCGCGACACCCATCGCCGCCTGTTGCGGCGACAACCCCGACGCCCCGTAGGCGGTGGCCCCCTGCAGCGCCGCGACGCAGAGGCTCAGCACCGCGGCGGCCAGGGCCGACCACAGCGGCGAGCGGATGGTGACCAGCTTGATGCGCTCGCTGTTGAGCAGCGTCGCCGCGCTCATCGGTACCGTCTCCTCTTCGCGCGAGCGCTCATCGGTGCACTCTGCCTCTTCGCGCAAGCGCTCATCGGTACCGTCTCCTCTTCGCGCAAGCGCTCATCGGGCCTGCACTGTGCGGTACTCCACGTCCTCGTCCGTCAACTTCAAGTACGCCTCCTCGAGCGACGCGCGCTGCGTGCTCAGCTCGTGCAGCGTGATGCCGTTGCGGGCCGCCAACTCCCCCACCACCTCGATGGCCGCGCCGTGCACCGCCAGCGCCGAACCGTCGGGTTCCAGCCGGACGTCGATGCCCGCGTCGCCGAGCAGCCCGGACAGCGAGTCCAGCGCTGGGCTGCGCACCCGCACCGCCGACGCGCCCGATCCGGCCACGAACTCGGTGACGGTGGTCGACGCGATGAGACGACCGCGGCCGATGACCACCAGCCGGTCTGCGGTGTTGGCCATCTCGGCCAGCAGGTGGCTCGACACGAACACCGTCCGCCCCTCGGCGGCCAACGCCCGCATCAGCGTGCGCACCCACTTGATGCCCTCGGGATCCAGCCCGTTGACCGGCTCGTCGAACAGCAGCACCGGCGGGTCACCCAGCAGGGCGGCCGCGATGCCCAGACGCTGGCTCATGCCCAGGGACAGGGCGCCGGCATGCTTGTCCGCCGCCGACGTCGGCCCGCCGTCAAGGCCCACGAGGTCGAGCACCTCGTCGACGCGCGTCACCGGGATGCCGTTGCTGGCCGCGATCCAGCGCAGGTGATCGCGCGCCGACCGGCTCGGGTGCGCCTGCTTGGCGTCGAGCAGCGCGCCGACGGTGCGCAGCGGATGGCGCAGCTCGCGGTAGGTCTTGCCGTCGATGGTCGCGGTACCCGACGTGGGATGGTCCAGCCCGAGGATCATCCGCATGGTGGTGGTCTTGCCCGCACCGTTGGGCCCGAGGAACCCGGTGACGACACCGGGTTCGATCGAACAGGTCAGGTCGTCGACGGCGCGCTTGCGGCCGAAGGTCTTGGTCAGGCCCACCAGTTCGATCATCGCCTCCCATGATCGCAGCGGGCGGCGTTGGTGTCACGGAAGCCGGGTGTCACGGAAGCCGGATGTCACGGAAGCCGGGTGTCCCGCGGGCGGCGTCGCGCGGCGGCCGTCAGGGAACGGCGGGGCTGGACGCCTGCGCCCAGAATCGCTTGGGGATCCGGCCGGCCCGGCGGGCGAGCCTGCCGGCACGCACCCCGGCGGCCATGGCGGCGGCCATCACCGGCGGATCGTCGGCCCGGGTGACGGCCGTGGCCAACAGCACGGCATCGCATCCCAGCTCCATCGCCAGCGCCGCGTCACTGGCGGTGCCGATGCCGGCGTCGAGGATCACCGGCACACCGGCGGCCGCGACGATCATATCCAGGTGATGCGGGTTGGCGATGCCCAGGCCGGTGCCGATCGGCGATCCCAGCGGCATCACCGCCGCGCAGCCCACGTCCTCGAGGCGGCGCGCCAGCACGGGATCGTCGGTGGTGTAGGGCAGCACCACGAAGCCGTCGTCGACCAGCTGCTCGGCGGCGGCCACCAGCTCGATGGCATCGGGGAGCAGCGTGCGCTCGTCGGCGATGACCTCGAGCTTCACCCAGTCGGTGCCCAGCGCCTCCCGCGCGAGCCGCGCCGTCAGCACGGCCTCGGCGGCTCCGCGGCACCCGGCGGTGTTGGGCAGCACCGCGATGTCGAGGCGGCGCAACAGGTCCAGCACGCCGGTGCCTGCCTCGACGTCGACGCGGCGCATCGCCACCGTCGTCAGCTCGGTGCCCGACGCCACCAAGGCCGCCTCGAGCACGGCGAGGTTGGCGGCGCCGCCGGTGCCCATGATGAGCCGCGACCCGAAGCTGCGGCCGGCGATGAGCAGGTCGTCAGCCACCCTGCACCGCCGTCACGATCTCCACGCGGGCGCCGTCGGCCAGCACGCGGTCCCATTCCGAGCGTGGTAGCACCGACCAGTCCAGCGCCACCGCGATGCCGCGGTCGGGCAGCCCCATGCTCGCCACCAGCGTTGCGACGGTGGCACTCTCGTCGAGCACCACGTCGTCGCCGTTCACCGTCACCCGCATGCGGGCACCCCCACTCTCAGCTCCTCGACGATGCGCTGGGCCGTCCACGGCGCCAGCAGGAAACCCGACCGGCCGTGGCCGGTGGCCACCAGCGTGCGGTGGTCCAGCCGACCGACGATCGGCATGTTGTCCGGGGTCATGGGCCGCAGTCCGGCGGCGGTCTCGGCCAGCTCGTACTCGCCGAGGGCCGGCATCACCTCGCACGCGTCGGCCAGCAGGTCGCGCACCCCCGAGACCGTCGGCGCGGTGTCGCGGCCGCGTTCGTACTGCGTGGCGCCCACGACCACGCCGTCCGCGCGGGGCACCAGGTAGACCTGCCTGCCGTGCACCCGGGCGCGGACGACGCGCGTCGGGACGGGCAGGCAGCCGGGGCGCCATCGCAGGCGCAGCACCTCCCCCTTGACCGGCCGCACCGCCAGCCCCGGCCACAGCGCGGGGGCGTCGATGCCGTTGGCGAGCACCGTGACGTCGGCGTCGCGCGTGTCCCGTAGGTCGTCGATGGCGGCAGCCCAGGTCACGCCGAGGCGCTCGCACGCGTCCGCCAGCGCGGCCACCAGGGCCCGGTTGTCGACGGCGAGTTCGGTCTCGGCCAGGAAGCCGTGCCGAATGCCCTGCGCCAGAAGCGGTTCGACGTCGCGGGCGGTGCGCAGCGGGGTGACGGCCTGCCCCTGGGCGGCCAGCCAGTCCCCGATCCGGGCGAGGTCGGCGGCGTCGGCGCGGTCGACGGCCACCACCAGCGAACCGCGCGCGGTCACCACGTCGGCGGGCAGCCCGTCGAGGAACCCGTCGTGCCACAGCCGCAGCGACTCCAGCCCGGCGGCCAGCAGCGCCTCCTCGCCCGGCCAGCCCTCGCCGAACGGGGCGATCATGCCGCCTGCCACCCAGGAGGCGCCACGCTCGGCGGCGCGGTGCACGCGCACCGACCACCCGTCGAGCAGGGCGCGCCGCGCCACGGCCAGCCCGATGACGCCGCCGCCGACGACCGCCACCGAACCCCTGGACGAAGCCCCAGACGAGCCCCGGGACGGATTCACGACACCCAACCTCCTGCTCCCTTCGCCGGCATGACCCGGATCAGGTTCGACGGTAAGGGCGGCCGCGCCCACTCTCAGTCCCCGATCCCGGGACTCCCGTGCTGTCGGGGGTAAGCCTACGCTCGCAGGCGTGCGAGAACCCCGCAGGCGTCTCCGGGACGCCACGCTGTACCTGTGCACCGACGCGCGCGCCGAGCGCGGTGACCTGGCCGAGTTCGCCGATGCCGCACTGCGGGGCGGAGTCGACGTGATCCAGCTGCGGGACAAGGGAATCGAGGCGCGCCAGGAACTGGCCGCGCTCGAGGTGCTCGCCGACGCGGCGCGCAGGCACGGCGCGTTGCTCGCCGTCAACGACCGCGCCGACGTGGCGCGGGCCGCGGGCGCCGACGTGCTGCACCTCGGCCAGGACGACCTGCCGCTGCTGGTGGCCCGTGACGTCGTGGGGCCCGGCCCGCTGCTGGGTCGGTCGACGCACGACACGACGCAGCTGGCGGCGGCCATCGCCGAGCCGGTGGACTACTTCTGCGTGGGCCCGTGCTGGCCCACGCCCACCAAACCGGGCCGGGCGGCTCCGGGCCTGGATCTGGTGCGCGCGGCCACCGAACTCAGCTCCGAACTCACCGCGCGCACGGGCACGGAAAAGCCGTGGTTCGCGATCGGCGGCATCGACGGCGACCGGTTGCCCGAGGTGCTCGCGGCCGGGGCGACGCGCGTCGTCGTGGTGCGGGCCGTCACCGAGGCCGCCGATCCGGAGGCGGCGGCCCGCGCGCTCAAGGTCACGCTGGCGGCAGGTCGGCGATAGCGCCGAGCAGCACGTCCCAGCTCGCGGCGAACCCGGGGTGCAGCGGCAGGTCGACGACGTCGGTGAGGCGCACCCACCGCAGCTCGGCGCTCTCCCGGTTGGGGCGGGTCGCCAGCGGCTCCGGCGCGTCGGCGATGACGGTGGTGTAGGTCCAGATCGGGCAACGCTCGTCGCCCAGGGTCACCTCCGAGACGATCTCCGAGGTGACGATGGACGTCCGCACCGTCAGCATCTCCACGGTGAGGCCGGCCTCCTCGTGCGCCTCCCGCACGGCGGCCTGCTCGGGGGTCTCGTGGCTGTCGCGGGCACCGCCGGGCAAACCCCACGTGCCCCCCTGGTGACTCCACGGCGCGCGGTGCTGCAGCAACACCGCCGCGCCGCCGTCGGGCCAGGGTGCGCGCAGCAGCAGCCCGGCCGCTCCGAACCTGCCCCAGTAGTGCGCTCCGCCGTCGCCGCGCACCCAGCCATCGCCATCGCCTCGCACGGGTTCACGATAAGCGTCCGCGTCGCGCCGACAACTCTTAGGATTCTTTTATAGAATCGGGTCCGCTCGATACACGCCAGCCGGGAAGTTGAGGTCCGCGCACAGGTGACCGTGGAGTTGGCGCATCCTTCGACCGAACCGCTGGCGTCACGGTCGCCGACGACCCCGGCCCATCCGCGCTGGTGGTTCCTCTGGACCACGCCCGGGCGGATCCTCACCATCGGCGTCGTGCTGGCCACGCTCGTCATCGCGTCCGCGTTCGCGACGTCGACCACCATCGACGACCGTCAGCAGGCGTTGACGACGGTGCTCGACCACACCGAGCCGCTGTCGTTCGCCGCGGGCGAGCTGTACACCACGCTGTCGGTGGCCGACGCGGCGGCGGCCACGGCGTTCATCGCAGGCGCCGAGCCCCGGCCGGTGCGGCAGCGCTACGAACAGGCCATCACCGACGCGTCCGTGGCCGTCACGCGCGCCTCCAGCGGCCTCACCGACGAGGACATGGTGCAGCTGCTCGGCCGCATCAACGCCCAGCTGGCGGTCTACACCGGCTTGGTCGAGACCGCGCGGACCAACAACCGTGCCGGCTATCCGGTGGGGTCGTCGTACCTGTCGGAGGCGTCGGCGCTGATGCAGACGCAGATCCTGCCCGACGCGCAGCGGCTGTACGAGGAGACGTCCAACCGCGTCGACGTCGAGACCACCGCGTCGACGAAGATCCCGGCGCCGGTGATCCTGGTGGTGCTCGCCACCATCCTCTTCGGCGTGTTCGCCAACCGCTGGCTGGCGCGCCACACGCGTCGCCGCGTCAACATCGGATTCGTCGCGGGTGGCCTGGCCGTGCTGGTGATGATCGTGTGGGTGGGCACCGCGCTGGTCATCTCCACCCTGGACAGCCGCAGCGCGAAGAGCACGGCGGCGGAATCGCTCAAGACGGTCACCACGATGGCCATCACCGCGCAGCAGGCGCGGGCCGACGAGACGCTGTCGCTGATCCGCCGCGGCGACGAGGGCGTACGCAAGCAGTCCTACTACCAGCGCATCGACACCATGCAGCAGCAGCTGTCGACCTACCTCGGCCGCAAGGACTCCATCGACAAGTCCGACCTGGCCGACGCCGAGCAGCTGCTGCGCCGGTGGCGCGCGGCCGACGATCGCATCAACGCCTACATCGCCGTCGGCAACTACCAGGCCGCCACGCAGGTGGCCCTCGGCACCGGCGAGGACGACTCGACGCCGGCCTTCGACAAGCTCGATGCCGCGCTGACCAAGGGCATCGGCGAGAGCCGCCAGCAGTTGCGCAACGACATCGTCAATGCCCGCCGGGTGCTGTCCGGCGCCACGGTGGGCGCGGCGGCGCTGTCGGTGATGGCGGCCGTGGCCGTGGCGCTGGGCTTGTGGCCACGGTTGAGCGAATACCGGTAGACATGACCACGATGCGCAGATTGCTCCCGACGCTCGCCGCGGCGGTGCTGCTGGCCGGGTGCAGCGAGGCGGCGCCCGTCGTCGACACGCCCGGGGTCACGCTGGCCCCGCCGACGCCCGCGGGCATGGCCGAGTTGCCGCCCCAGCCGGCGCAGCCCGCGGAGGTCGACGAGGACTCCTGCACCTCCAGCCTGCGCCCGTTCCCCACCCGCGCGCAGGCCGACGAGGCCGTGCAGAACATCCGCAACCGCGGCAGGCTCATCGTCGGGCTCGACATCGGCAGCAACCTGTTCAGTTTCCGCGATCCGATCACGGGACAGATCACCGGTTTCGACGTCGACATCGCCGGCGAGGTCGCCCGGGACATCTTCGGGACGCCGTCGCAGGTGGAGTACCGCATCCTGTCGTCGGCCGACCGCGTCTCGGCGTTGCAGAACAACCAGGTCGACATCGTGGTCAAGACCATGACCATCACGTGCCAGCGCAAGGAGCTGGTGGACTTCTCCTCGGAGTACCTCGCGGTGGACCAGCGCATCATGGCACCCAGGGACTCACCGATCACCCGCTCGCAGGACCTGGCGGGCAAGCGGGTGTGCGCCGTGAAGGGCACCACGTCGCTGGACCGCGTCCGGGAGATCGACCCGCCGCCGATGGTGGTGGAGGTGGTCACGTGGGCCGACTGCCTGGTGGCGCTGCAGCAGCGCCAGGTCGACGCCGTGAGCACCGACGACGCGATCCTGGCCGGTCTGGTCGCCCAGGATCCGTACCTGCACATCGTGGGCCCCAGCATGCAGGAGGGCGCGTACGGCATCGGGGTCAGCAAGGACAACGACGGCCTGGTCCGCTTCGTCAACGGGACGCTGGAGCGCATCCGCCGGGACGGCACGTGGAACACGTTGTACCGCAAGTGGTTGAGCGTGCTCGGGCCCGCACCGTCGCCGCCCGTGCCGAGGTATGAGGCCTGATGTCCGCCGAATCCGAGACCCACGCCGCCGCCGAGGACGACTACCCCGGCACGCAACCCGCGGATCCCGCGGAGTTCGACTCGCAGGCCACCGTGCGCCCGATGGCCACGCAGGCGGTGTTCCGCCCCAACTTCGACGACTCCGTGGGCACCATGGTGGGCACCGTCGACACCGAGCCGCGCGATCAGACGACGGCGATGACGCGACGGTGGTCGCCCATCCGCAAGCTCGGCGGTGGCCTGGTCGAGGTGCCCCGCGTGCACGAACGCGATCCGCTGACCGCGTTGATGACGAATCCGGTGGTGGCCGAGGCCAAGCGGTTCTGCTGGAACTGCGGCAAGCCCGTCGGGCGGTCGTCGTCGGACGGTGAGGCACTGTCGGAGGGCTGGTGCCCCCACTGCGGCAGCCCCTATTCGTTCCTGCCGCAGCTGGCTCCCGGCGACATGTTGGCCGACCAGTACGAGATCAAGGGCTGCATCGCGCACGGTGGCCTCGGCTGGATCTACCTGGCCTACGACACCAACGTCAACGACCGGCCGGTGGTCCTCAAGGGCCTGGTGCACTCGGGCGACGCCGAGGCGCAGGCCATCGCCGTGGCCGAGCGGCAGTTCCTCGCCGAGGTCACGCACCCGTCGATCGTGAAGATCTTCAACTTCGTCGAGCACGACGACAAGCACGGCGATCCCGTGGGCTACATCGTGATGGAGTACGTCGGCGGCACGTCGCTGAAGCAGGCCAAGGGCCAGAAGCTACCGGTGGCCCAGGGCATCGGCTACATGCTGGAGATCCTGCCCGCGCTGGGATACCTGCACTCCATCGGTCTGGTGTACAACGACCTCAAGCCCGAGAACATCATGGTCACCGAGGAGCAGCTCAAGCTCATCGACCTGGGCGCGGTGTCGCGGATCAACTCCTACGGATTCCTCTACGGCACACCGGGTTACCAGGCGCCCGAGATCGTCAAGACGGGGCCGACGGTGGCCACCGACATCTACACCGTGGGCCGCACGCTCGCGGCGCTGACGCTCAAGCTCAAGACCCGCAACGGCCGCTACGTCGACGGCCTCCCCGACGACGATCCGGTTCTGGCGCAATATGATTCGTTCGGCAGGTTGCTGCGCCGGGCCATCGACCCCGATCCGCGGCGCCGGTTCGGCAGCGCCGAGGAGATGTCGAGCCAGCTGATGGGCGTGCTGCGCGAGGTCGTGGCCCGTGACACCGGGGTGCCCCGGCCGGGCCTGTCGACGGTGTTCAGCCCGTCGCGCTCCACCTTCGGCGTGGAGCTGCTGGTGGCGCACACCGACGTCTACCTCGACGGCCAGGTGCACTCGGAGAAGCTCACCGCGCAGGAGATCGTGCGGGCGCTTCCGGTTCCCATGGTCGACCCGGGCGACGTGGGCGCGCCGGTGCTGTCGGCGACGGTGCTGAGCCAGCCGGTGCAGACGCTGGACTCGCTGCGCGCCGCCCGCCACGGCGCGTTGGACTCCGAGGGTATCGACCTCACCGAGTCGGTGGAACTGCCGCTGATGGAGGTGCGCGCGCTGCTGGACCTGGGTGACGTCGCCAAGGCCAACCGCAAGCTGGACGACCTCACCGAACGCGTGGGGTGGCGCTGGCGGATCGCGTGGTTCCGCGGTGTGGCGCAACTGCTGTCGGCCGACTACGACGCGGCGACCAAGCACTTCCTGGAGGTGCTCGACACCCTGCCCGGCGAGCTGGCGCCCAAGCTGGCGCTGGCCGCCACCGCCGAGCTGTCGGGGGCCACCGACGAGCAGGCCTTCTACAAGACGGTGTGGTGCACCGACAACGGCGTCATCTCCGCCGGTTTCGGGCTGGCGCGCGCCCAGTCCTCGGCGGGCGAACGGGAGGCCGCGGTCAAGACGCTCGACCAGGTGCCGCCCACCTCACGGCATTTCACGACGGCACGGCTCACCAGTGCGGTGACGTTGCTGTCGGGACGCTCGGGCAACGAGATCACCGAGACCCAGATCCGCGACGCCGCCCGCCGCGTCGAGGTGCTGCCCGAGACCGAACCCCGGGTGCTGCAGATCCGCGCGCTGGTGCTGGGGACCGCCATGGACTGGCTGGTGGACAACACCGCCAGCACCAACCACATCCTGGGCTTCCCCTTCACCGAGCACGGCCTGCAGCTCGGCGTCGAGGCGTCGCTGCGCGGCCTGGCCCGGCTCGCGCCGTCGCAGGCGCACCGCTACGCACTGGTGGACCTGGCCAACAGCGTGCGGCCCATGAGCACGTTCTGACGTCGCAGGCGACGACGAGACCACGCGGGGGTGACCGGGGTCTGGCCGCGCCGTGACCAGCGGAGACGGATTTTGTCGATGGGCGCCGAGCTGGGTACATTGTCCCGCGGCCCAATCGTCGATCGAGAAAGCAACTGGAGATGCGCGCGAACGTCGCTCACCGCACCCGCATGGTGCGTCGGCCCACTCTCCGTCCGATGGCCGGCCAGTTGTTCGAGGTCAAGGTGACTCGCGAGGGCAGCCGCTACGCGGTGACCATCCCCGAACTCGACACCACGGTGCACGTGTTGCGCCGCATCGACGCCGAGACCGCCGCGCGCGAGGCCATCGCCTCGGGCACCGGCATCCCCATCAACTTCGTCGCGGTCTGGGTCCGCGACTAGCGATCCCGGGCATCACGTCCCGAAGATCCGGTCACCCGCGTCGCCGAGGCCGGGCACGATGTAGCCGTTCTCGTCGAGCTGCCGGTCGATGGCCGCGGTGAACACGGGCACGTCGGGGTGCGCCTCGGCCATGGCCGCCAGGCCTTCCGGGCACGTCAGCAGGCAGACGAACTTGATGGAGCGCGGCCCCGCCTCCTTGACCCGGTCGACGGCCGCGATCGCCGAGTGGCCCGTGGCCAGCATCGGGTCGACGATGACGACGTCGCGCTCGTGCAGGTGCGCCGGCATCTTGAAGTAGTACTCGACGGCGATGAGGGTCTTGGGGTCCCGGTAGAGCCCCACGTGGCCCACCCGCGCCGAGGGCACGACGTCGAGCATGCCGTCGAGGATGCCGCCGCCCGCGCGCAGGATCGACACGAACACCAGCTTCTTGCCGTCGATCACCTGGGCGGTCATGGTCTCCAGCGGGGTCTCGACCTCGATCTCCTGCATCGGGATGTCCCGCAGCACCTCGTAGGCCATCAACGCCGCCAGCTCGCGCAGCATGCGGCGGAAGGTGTTGGTGGACATGTCCTTCCGGCGCATCGTGTTGAGCTTGTGTTGCACCAGCGGGTGCTCGACCACCGTCACGCCGGGCGTTGCCGACATCGCATCGGTTCCTCTCCGTAGGGACACTCGCTAGAACACCGTGTCCGTAGGGACACTCATCAGAACACCGTGTCCGTAGGGACACTCATCAGAACACCGTGTCCGTAGGGATACTCATCAGAACACCGTGTCCGTAGGGACACTCATCAGAACACCGTGCCGTCACTGCGCACCAGCAGCGGCGGCAGCCCGCCGCGGCGGTCCTGGGCCAGCCGCCGGCCCGCAGTCCACGTGCCGCCCTCGAGGATGCACGCCAGCGGCAGCTCGGGCCGCCCCAGCTCGGCCCGCACCAGCGGTGCCAGGTCGTCGAGCAGCGCGACGGTCATGGCGCGCCACTCGACCACCAGCTCGTCGGCCACGTCCCAGGTGCGGTCGGCCCAGCCCGGGTCGCGCAAGCGCAGCACGCCGCAGTCCAGCAGCAGCCCGCCGTTGCGGTATTCGGGCAGCCCGGTGAGGTCCTCGAGACCCGTGACCGGCACGCCGGCCCACGTGAACGGTTCGACGAGCGAGTACGTCAGCCACTGCGACAGCTTGTGGAACGGCATCCACCCGGCGGCGGCGCCGCGGCCCCCGACGGCGCCGTGGCGCCAGCAGTCCCCCACGGGGGTGTCGTCGACGACGTTGCCCGCCAACCAGATCGACGACGTCCCCGCCAGCACTGCGGACAGGACGGCGTGGGCGGTGACGCCGGCACCCGCGGCTTGGGCCATCAGCGCGTCGAACAGTCCCCCGGGTCGGGCCGCGGGCCCGAACAGGTCCGCCCTGGCCGCCAGCGCGTCGCCGAGCCGGTGCAGCAGCGCGACGCGCCCCTCGAAGCCCGTGAGCGGGTTGCCCGCCCCCACCTGGAACGCCGTTGCCAGGGCCTCGGGCCGCAGCCCCCGCAAGCCCGCCGCGTCGACGCGCAGCGGTGCGTCGGGCTCCGAGGAGAACAGCCCGGCGACGAAGGCCTGCCAACTGGTTACGCCCAGCCCCTCCGACCGCGCGTACTCGCGGCCGTCCTCGACGTAGCGCCACCGCGACCCGGCGCCCGCGTCGAGCAGCACGCTCACCACCGCCAGGTCGATCATGGCGCGCGCCTGCTCGGCGGCGTCGGCGCCGGCCAGCAGTGCGCGCAGCCGCGCGGTGCGGTCGACGCCGCCGGCCTCGAAGTGCCGCCACCGCGAGTGCATGGGAATGGCGCCGGCGGGGAAGCGTTCCGCGGTGACGTCCGCGACCAAGGCTGCGGCGGTGGGCAATCGGTCGTCGGCGACGGTGAACCAGGCCGAATCCCCTGCGCGGGCGCGGGCCAGCAGACCCGCGGCGCGCTCCCGGATGGCTGCGGTGGAGCGCAGCTCGGCCACGGCGTCCGTCGTCGCCACGATCACGAAAGGTCCCGGCCCACGGTGTTGCGCAGTCGCTGCGCGTCGGGAACCTCACCGGCCGTGAAGTATCCGGCGGCGACCTTGGCGTCGATCTCGACGCGCGCATCGTCGGGGATGAGGTCGGCGGGGATGTCGACGCGCTCGCCGACGGAGATGCCCGCACCGGTGATGGCGTCGTACTTCATGTTGCTCATCGACACCAGCCGGTGGATGCGGGTGATGCCCAGCCAGTGCAGCACGTCGGGCATCAACTCCTGAAAGCGCATGTCCTGCACGCCCGCCACGCATTCGGTACGGGCGAAGTACTGGTCGGCGGTGTCGCCGCCCACCTGCCGCTTGCGGGCGTTGTACACCAGGAACTTGGTGACCTCACCCAGCGCACGGCCCTCCTTGCGGGAGTAGGCCACCAGGCCCACCCCGCCACGCTGCGCGCCGGCGATGCACTCCTCGATGGCATGCGTGAGATAGGGCCTGCACGTGCAGATGTCGGAGCCGAAGACGTCCGATCCGTTGCACTCGTCGTGGACGCGGGCGGTCAGTTCGACGCTCGGGTCGGCCAGGTCCCGCGGATTGCCGAACACGTAGACGGTCTGCCCGCCGATCGGCGGCAGGAACACCTCGAGGTCACCGCGCGTCACCAGTTCGGGGTACATCCCGCCGGTCTCCTCGAACAGCGCGCGCCGCAGATCGGCTTCGGTGCAGCCGAACCGGGCCGCCACCCCGGGCAGGTGCCACACCGGTTCGATCGCGGCCTTGGTGACCACCGCCGCTCCCGTCGGCAGCAGCACGCGACCGTCGGGCACCAGCCGGCCCGCGGCGATGGCGTCACGCACCTCGGGCAGGATCACGTGGGCCTTGGTCACCGCAATGGTGGGACGGATGTCGGTGCCCGCCGCCAGCTCCGCGGCGAAGGCGTCGGCGACGGTGGCACCCCACGGATCCAGGCTGACGATCGCGGCCGGGTCGGCCCACTGCGGGTGCGGACCCACGACGTCGGTGGGCGCGGTGTTGGTGAGGTCGGCGCGGTGATCGCGTGCCAGCGCGCCCGCGGCCACCGCCAGGGCGCGGTAGACGCCGTAGGACCCGGAGTGCGTGCCGATGACGTTGCGGTGCGCCCGGGAGCCGGTGGTGCCGATGACCGGGCCCCGCTCGGCGGCGGTGGGTGCCCCCCAGCGGATGACGGGCGCGCCCGCGCCGCCCTGGTGCGACGTCAACCTGATGTGGCCTGCGGACACGGTGGGCATCCCTTCGATCAGAGTGCGATGGCGGCGAGCTTTCCGCGCAGGTAGTCACCCGCGGTGACGGGATCGTGCTCGGTGACGCCGACGGGCGGGGGCACGCTGCGCAGCACCGCGGTGGGGTTGGCCTCGTGGAAGTACACCAGCGAGATCAGCTCCTCGTCGGGCGCCGAGGCCGCAGGGGCGAGCACGCGGTGCCGGTTCGACAGCCAGCGATCGCCCGTCCATCGCGCCATCATGTCGCCGATGTTGATCGTCAGCGCCCCGTCGACCCACGGTGCGTCGATCCAGCGGCCGTGCTTGCCGAGGACCTGCAGGCCGCCGACGCCCTGCTGCCGGTCGAGGATGGTGAACGTCCCGAAGTCGGTGTGCGACCCGATCCGCAGCTGCCCCTCCGACGGCGGGCCGGTGTGCGCCAGCGCCGGATACCAGTGCGCGTAGAACGACCACGTGGGGTGGTCGGCGTCGGCGACGAAGTGGTCGGCGGGCAACCCCAGGGCCACGGCGGACACCCGCATCAGCTCGTCCGCCAGCGACCGCACCTGTGTCAGGTATTCGGTTGCGGTGGAATGGAATTCGGGGACCTCCGCGGGCCACACGTTGGCGTTGAACCACTCCCGATCGACGGCGTCGCGGCCGGTGGGTTCGTCGCATGCGACAGTGTAGGACTCCTTGAGGTCCGGCGGAGCCCAAACTCCGTCATCGGAATTGGCGTTGGACTCCACGCCGGCGGGGGTCCACCCCCGGGGCAGCCAGGTGTGCTCGCCGATCTCGGCACGGTAGCGCTGCTTGACGTCGTCGGGCAGGAGGAAGAACGCCCGCGCGGCCTCGCGCACCCGCTGCCGCAGCTCGACGGTGATGCCGTGGTTGACGATGAGCAGGAAGCCGATCTCGCGCAGGGCCACGTCGACCTGGGCACCTACCTCGGCACGCGCCGCGGGGTCCCCACCGAACCACGGCGCGAGGTCGATGATCGGCACGTCCTCGGCGCGCGAGGGGTTCGACGTCATCGCGTGCGTCCCCCGTCCTTCTGCAACCCGGCGTCCATCCCGGCGTCCATCCCGATGTCCTCGAACCACACCTCGGGATGGGTGTCGATGAATTGGGCCATCAGCGAACGGCATTCGGGATCGTCGAGCACGGTCACCGCGACACCCGCCTCGGTGGCCAACCAGTCGTGCTGCCCGACGAACGACGTGGCCTCCCCCACGACGAGGTGACCGATGCCGAACTGCCGCGTCAAGCCACTGCAGTACCAACACGGCGACAGCGTCGTCACCAGGATCGTGTCAGCATAGGTCGGTCTGCGGCCCGCGGCACGGAACGCCGACGTCTCGCCGTGCACGCTCGGATCGTCGTCTTGGACCCTGCGGTTGCGGCCCCGGCCGAGCAACGTGCCGTCGGCGTGGAACAGCGCCGCCCCGACGGGTATCCCGCCCTCGGCGAGGCCGGCGCGCGCTTCCTCTCTGGCGACTTCGAGCATGGTTTCCAGGGCCGCCGGATCAATCTCGGTCATCACCCCAGCCTGCTCGACGCGCATCCCCGGCAGAACGGACATAGTGTCGGCACTGGACGCGGCCAGAGCGGACGAAACGTCCCCCGGCCCGGAGGGCGAGAGGGGCCGACGTGGCGGTGACGGTTCGCGAGTTGCTCGGCCACGAGGTGCTGCGCCAGGCCGATCCCGTGGTCCTGGCCGGGGAACGCTCGCTGGACCGCGCCGTGCGGTGGGTGCACTCGAGCGAGATCTACGAGATCTGGCCGCTGCTGTCCGGCGGCGAACTGCTGCTCACCACCGGCCTCGGCCTCGGCGGTCTGGACACCGGCGCCCGCAGGCAGTACCTGCGGGAACTGGCCACGCGCAGTGTCAGCGGACTGGCGGTGGAGCTGGGCCGCACCTTCGACGCCATGCCCACCGAGCTGGTGGACGAGGCCCGCGCCCACGACTTCCCACTGATCGCGCTGCGGTCGGTGGTGCCGTTCGTGCGCATCACCGAGGTGGCCAACACCTCGATCGTCGACCACTCGAGCCACCAGACCCGGGTGTCCGACGTGGTGACCCGAGCCCTGACCGAAGCGCTGCTCGGCGGCGCCGGCGTGGGCGGGCTGCTCGCCACGGCCGGCCAGATCGTCGGTGGACCGGTGACCCTGGTCTCGACGACGGGTGCCCTGGTCGCCGCACACGGCGTCGACAGCGACTCCGAGGCGTGGCGCGTGATCGACGGCGCGGTGGCACGCATCGACGTCATGCTGCAGGGCGAGGCGTGGGCCACCCTGGCCGTGGGCCGCGGTTCGTCGCTGCCGCGGGCGGACCTCGACATCGCGCTGGACCGCACCGCCGCCGCGCTCGCCATCGCCATGCTGCGCGGCCGGGGGTCCGAGCAGCGCCGCGAGATGCAGGTCGCCAGGATCCTCGGTGACCTCCTCGACCCGCCCGCGGAGCAGACCTCGGAGACCCTGCGCCAACGCTTCTCGATGGTGGGGTTCGACCCGCCGCCCACGGCGTCGCTCGTCGGCGCCGCCATCGACGTCGTCGACACCGCGGCCGGGTACGCGCTGGTCGACGCCGCGGCGCACCTGCTCGGACATCCCGGGTTGCGCGCCCGGGTGGGCCGCCTCGTCTACGGACTGCTGCCGGTCGACCGCGTCACGCCCGATCGACTCGGCGTGGTACGCAATGCGCTCACCGAGGGGTTGCGCCGCAGCGGGGCCCGCGGCGCCAGGGTGGCGCTGGGGCTGCCGGTCGCCCCGTCCGGCGCGGCCGGCGAACTGCGGGCCTCGCTGCGGGAAGCCCACTCGGTCCTCGACGTGATGGCCAGGGACGCGGCCAGGGAGGCGGTGGGCGACGCCCGCGAGTGCCTGCCCGAGCTGGCCGTGCACGCGCTGCCCGACGTGCAGCGGGAACGCGTCGCGGGCGAGGTCGTCGGCGCGCTGGTCGCGTGGGATCGCACGCACGGCACCGAGTTGGTGCACACGCTGGAGACCTACCGGCGCCACGGCGGCTCCGTCACCGCGACCGCCGCCGCGCTGCACGTCCGGCGGCAGTCGCTCTACCAGCGGTTGGAGCGCATCGAGAGCCTGCTCGGTTACTCGCCCAACGATCCTACCAAGGCGGGTGCCCTCCTGCTGGCCAGCGTCGCCGAGCGGATCCTGCGACCGCGGCCGTAACACCACGGTCACGCAGAATGTCCGGGGTGCGGCCGCCATTGGCTGTCACTGTGTCCGTTCCCGACGACGGGTGGCGGGGGCACCATTCCCCCATGTCGACCTCGCGCGCCACCCCGCCGATCCCCGAGTCCGTCACCGGGTCCGTCGCCGGGGACTTCGAACGGTACGGCGATCGGGCCATCGCCATCGAACCGCGCGGCGCCGAACCCATCCCGCTCGCCGAACGGCACGGCAAGCCCATCCAGTTGCTGTGGACGTGGTCGTCGCCCAACCTCGAGTTCGCCACGATCTTCGTCGGGTTCATCGGCGTGGCCTTCTTCGGCCTCAGCCCCCTGCAGACCCTCGGCGCCGTCGTCGTGGGCAACGCCCTGGCGGCGGGATTCCACTACTACCTGTCCGCCCGCGGGCCGCGCCTCGGGCTGCCGCAGATGGTGTTGAGCCGCTTGGGGTTCGGCTGGCTGGGCAACGTCCTGCCCGCCACCATCGGCGCCATGATCGCCGGTGTCGGCTGGTTCGCGGTCAACGCCGTCAGCGCGGCGTTCGCGCTCAACGCACTTCTCGGCTGGAACGCCTACGTCTGCCTGCTGGGCGTCGCGACGCTCCAGATCGCAGTGGCGGTGTTCGGCTACAACCTGGTGCAGAGCGTCGAGCGCTACCTGTTCCCCGTACTCGCCGTGGTGTTCCTGATCGTGGCGGTGGTGATCCTGGGCAAGGGCGACGTCACCGCACCGAGCACCGGTGGCGGCTTCGGCGGCTTCACGCTGACGGCCGCGGCCGCGTTCGGCTACGCCGCCGGCTGGAATCCCTACGCCGCCGACTACACCCGCTACTACCCGCCCGGGCGTGCCACCGAGCGCGCCGTCGGACGCTACGCCGCCGCGGGGCTGTTCCTGTCGACGACGGCGCTGGAGTTCGTGGGCGCCACCGCCGCGACGCTCATCCCCGCCGACAGTGCCAACCCCGTCGGTGACTTCACCGGGCAGCTACCCGCCGTCCTCGGCGCGCTGGCCCTGCTGGCCATCACACTCGGCTCGTCGGCGGCCAACGTCCTCAACATCTACTCGGCGGCACTGTCGTTCCTGGCCATCGGGATCCGCATCGGTCGCACGCACGCCAGGGCCGTCACGTCGGCGCTGTTCGGCATCGCGGGCATGGCCGTGGCGTTCGTCGCGCTGGCCGACGCCGGCGCGAGCTACGAGGGCTTCCTGCTCGTCGTGGCCTACTGGCTGGGCCCCTGGCTCGGCGTGCTGTGCACCGACGCGGTGCTGCACCGCGACCGCGACGACGCGCTCGCCGTCGCCGACCGCCGCTACACCAACTGGGCCGGCCTGCCGGCACTCATCGTCGGCATGGCCGTGTCGGTGTGGCTGTTCTCCAATCAGACCCGCTACGTGGGCGTGCTCGTCGAGCACTTCCCCGTGCTCGGCGACCTGACGTTCGTCGCCGGATTCCTCGTCAGCGCCGCGGTGTTCGCGATCGCCTCCCGCACCCCGTTGGGACCCAACGTGCCGGCCCGCCGGGACTAGCCCACGGCGGCGGCGCACTCGCGGGCGATCGCCAGCTCCTCGTCGGTGGGGATCACCAGCACCGTGACCGGCGACGTCTCGAACGAGATGCGGCGGGCCCCGCGGGCCGGGCTCGCGTTCAGGTGCTCGTCGAGTTCGATGCCCAGCGGAGCCAAACCGCTCAACGCATCTCGGCGCACGGCCGCGTCGTTCTCCCCCACCCCGGCCGTGAACGTGATGACGTCGGTGTTGCCCAGCAGCGCCAGGTACGCCCCGACGTACTTGCGCAACCGGTGCACGTACACGTCATAGGCCAGCCGCGCATCGGCGTCGCCCTCGTCGATCCTGCGGTGCAACTCCCGGAAGTCGATCTCGCCGCCGAGCCCGCGCACCCCCGAGCGCTTGTTGAGCATGGTCTCGATCTCGTCGACGCTCATGCCTGCGGTACGCCAGAGATACACCAGCACACCGGGATCGACGTCCCCGGCGCGGGTCCCCATCACCAGGCCCTCCATGGGCGTCAACCCCATCGACGTGTCGATGGGGCGGCCGCCCGCGATGGCCGAGGCCGACGCGCCGTTGCCCAGGTGCAGCACGATCTGGTTCAGCGAGTCCAGCGGGACGCCGAGGAACTCCGCGGCCTGCGCGCTGACGTAGCGGTGCGACGTGCCGTGGAAGCCGTACCGGCGCACGTGCCACCGGGCGGCCAGGTCCCGGTCGATGGCATACGTCGCCGCCGCCGCGGGCAGGTCGTGGAAGAACGCGGTGTCGAACACCGCGACGTGCGGCACGTCGGGTAGCGCTCGGCGCGCGCACTCGATGCCGACGATGGCGGGCGGATTGTGCAGCGGCGCCAGCGGCGACAGCGTCTCCAGCGTGGCGAGCAGCGAGTCGTCGACGACGGTGGGGCGGTAGAACTCCGGGCCACCGTGCACCACGCGGTGCCCCACCGCGAGCAGCCCCAAGCGCTCGAGGTCGACGCCGCCGTCGGCCAGCGCCTGGAACGCGACGTCCAGCGCCGCGGCATGGTCGTCCGGACCGCCGGAATCGCCGATGCGCTCGACGATGCCGTCGGCGAGCTGCTGGCCGGTGTCCGGCCGCACCACGGCGTACTTCAGCGACGACGAGCCGGAGTTCAGCACCAGCACGGCGGCGCTCATCGGCCACCCTGCGCCTGGATGGCCGTGATGGCAACGGTGTTCACGATGTCCTCCACGAGGGCTCCCCTGGACAGGTCGTTGATGGGCTTGTTCAGGCCTTGCAGCACCGGTCCGATCGCGATGGCCCCGGCGCTGCGCTGCACGGCCTTGTAGGTGTTGTTGCCGGTGTTGAGATCCGGGAAGATCAGCACGGTCGCCCGGCCCGCCACCGGCGAGTCGGGCATCTTGGTCGCCGCCACCGACGGCTCGACGGCCGCATCGTATTGGATGGGCCCTTCGACCAGCAGCTCGGGTGCGCGCTCCCGCACCAGTTCCGTTGCCGCCCTGACCTTGTCGACGTCCGCCCCGGTTCCGGAGGTGCCCGTCGAGTACGACAGCATGGCCACGCGAGGCTCGATGCCGAACTGGCCCGCGGTGCGCGCCGACGAGATCGCGATGTCGGCGAGCTGTTCGCTGGTGGGGTCGGGCACGATGGCGCAGTCACCGTAGGCGAGCACCTCGTCGGCCAGGCACATCAAGAAGATGCTCGACACCGTCGACACGTCGGGCTGGGTCTTGATGATCTCGAAGGCCGGGCGCACCGTGTGCGCGGTGGTGTGCCGGGCGCCGGAGACCATGCCGTCGACCATCTGACCGTGCACCAGCATCGTGCCGAAATACGAGACGTCGTGGATGACCTCGCGCGCCTGCTCCACCGTGACGCCCTTGTGCTTGCGCAACTCGGCGTACTCCTGCGCGAACCGGTCACACAGCTCGCTGGTGCGCGGATCGATGACCTCGGCGCCGGAGAGGTCGACACCCAGTTCGGCGGCGCGCGCCCGCACCTCGGACTCGTCGCCCAGGATCGTCAGGTCCGCCACCGCCCGCTTGAGCAGTCGGCCCGCCGCCTTGAGGATGCGGTCGTCGTCACCCTCGGGCAGCACGATGCGCTTGCGGTCGGCGCGGGCGCGGTCCAGCAGCTGGTAGGTGAACATCTGGGGCGTCACCACCGAGGGAATCGGAATCGACAGCTGTGCCACCAGATCGGCGGTGTCGACGTGGGTCTCGACGAGTTCGAGCGCGGTGTCCACCTTGCGTTGTGACGCCGCGGTGACCCGGCCCCTGGTCTGCGCGACCGCACGGGCGGTGTCGTAGGTCCCCAGATCGGTGGCCACGAACGGCAACCGCAGCCGCAGACCCTCGACCAGCGCGGCGATGGCCGGATGCAGCGGCAGCCCGCCGTTGAGGATCACCCCGGACAGCGACGGAAAGCCCTCCGCGGCATGGGCACTCGCGATGGCCAAGACGACGTCGGAGCGGTCGCCGGGAGTGATGACCACCTGCCCCTCGCGTAGTCGCTCCACCACGTGCTCGGCGGTCATGCCGGCGACCAGCACGCCGAGCGCCTCCCGGGACAGCAGGTCGGCGTCACCGCTGATCTGCTTGCCGTGCACGGCATCTCGCAGCTCGGCGACCGACGGCGCCACCAGCAGCGGCTCCTCGGGCAGCACGTAGCACTTCAGCCCGGCGGGACCGACGCCGTCGAGCGCCTTGGTCACCGCGTCGAGTTCGGCCGGATCACACCGGTTGGCCACCACGGCGGCGGCGTGGGCATGCTGCGCGGCGATCTCGGCGAGGCACAGCTCGACGACGTGGGCCACCTCGTCGGGCGTGCGCCCCGCCGCCCGCACCGCGAGCACCACGGGCGCACCGAGATTGGCGGCGATGCGGGCGTTGGCGCTCAGCTCGCTGGGCGAGGCCACGTCGGTGAAGTCGCTGCCGACGACGAGCACCGCGTCGCAGCGTTGCGCCACCTCGTGAAAGCGGTCGACGATGTCGGCCAGTGCCGAGTCGGGATCCTCGTGCAGCCGGGCGTAGTCGACACCGACGCACTCGTCGTAGGTGAGGTCGGCCGTGGTGTGCGCGAGCAGCAGTTCGAGGATGTAGTCCCGGTCGTCTCCCGCGGCGGGGCCGGCGTCGTCGGACCCGTGTCCCGCGGGGACTCGGGTGATGGGGCGGAACACCCCCACCCGGGCGACCGTGGCCGCCAGGCGGTGCAGGATGCCGAGCGCGATGGTCGACTTGCCGGTGTCGCCTTCGGGAGCAGCGACGTAGATGGACGTGCTGGAGTGAGTGCCGGAGGCTTCGACCACGCACCTAGCCTGTCAAACGCACCGCGTTCGCGCCACGCCCGGTCCGGGGCGTGGCGCGGCACGGTCTATCCCAGCTTGCGCAGCCGGGGTTCGAGGTCGCGCTGGAACAGCTCGAGGAAGCGCCGCTGGTCGTGGCCGGGCGCGTGGAACACCAGGTGGTTCAGCCCCCAGTCCACGTAGTCCTTGACCTTCTCCACCGCCTCGTCGGGATCGGAGGCGACGATCCACCGCTTGGCCACCTGCTCGATGGGCAGCTCGTCGGCGGCCTTCTCCATCTCCATCGGATCGTCGATGGAGTGCTTCTGCTCGGCCGTCAGCGACAGCGGCGCCCAGAAGCGCGTGTTCTCCAGCGCCAGCTCCGGATCCGTGTCGTAGGAGATCTTGATCTCGATCATCCGGTCGACGTCGTCGGGGTTCTTGTCCGCCGCCTCCGCACCCTCCCGCATGGCGGGCATCAGCTTGTCCTCGTACAGTTCCCGGCCCTTGCCCGACGTGCAGATGAAGCCGTCACCGGCACGTCCTGCGTACTTGGCCACCTGCGGGCCGCCCGCGGCGATGTAGATCGGGATGCCGCCCTCGGGCACGTCGTAGATCGAGGCACCCTTGGTCTTGTAGTACTCGCCGTCGAAGTCCACGCGGTCGCCCAGCCACAGCGCGCGCATCAACCGCACCGATTCGCGCAGCCGCGCGTACCGCTCCTTGAACTCCGGCCATTCACCCTCGTATCCGGTGGCGATCTCGTTGAGCGCCTCGCCGGTACCCACGCCCAGGAAGATGCGGTCGGGGTACAGGCAGCCCATGGTCGCGAACGCCTGCGCGATGACGGCCGGGTTGTACCGGAACGTCGGCGTCAGCACCGAGGTGCCGAGCTGCAACCGCTGCGTGCGCTCGCCGACGGCGGTCATCCACGCCAACGAGAACGGCGCATGGCCACCCTCGTGCCGCCAGGGCTGGAAGTGGTCGCTCACGGTGGCGCTGTCCATGCCGTGTTCCTCGGCCGCCACGGCCAGCTCCACGAGTTCGCGCGGCGCGAACTGCTCGGCCGACGCCTTGTATCCCAACTTCAGTCCCGGCATGCTCCGCCTTCATTCCTCGTCGAATTTCGTCCAGGTCGTGTTCGTGCGCTCGGTCCGCGGGAGGGGTGCGACCCACCTGGCCGGGCCTGCGGCCCCTCCCCAATAGTTTCTACTCCTGTGGCTAGACTCGCCGCATGGCGGTCGTGTCGGCCATCACCGACAACGTGCACTTCGCACACACGGATCTGGTCAATTGGACCCTGGTGGTCGACGACAGCGGTGTCCTGGTGATCGACGCCGGCTTCCCCGGGCAGCGCGACGAGGTCGTGGACTCGGTGCGGCAACTCGGCTTCGGCATCGACGACGTGCACGCCATCCTGCTCACCCATGCCCACGTCGACCACCTGGGTGCGGCCATCTGGTTCGCGAAAACCCATGGCACACCGGTGTTTTGCCACGCCGCCGAGGTGGGCCACGCGCACCGCGAGTACCTCGAGCAGGTCTCGCTGATGGACCTGGCGCTGAAGATGTGGCAGCCGCGGTTCGCGCTGTGGTCGGCCACCATCGGACGCAAGGGCGCGCTGGTGCGCGAGGGCATCCCCACCGCGCACGCGCTCACCGAAGAGGTGGCCGCCGCGTTGCCGGGGACGCCGATGGCCATCCCGACGCCCGGCCACACCGGCGGGCACTGCTCCTACGTCGTCGACGGCGTGCTCGTCAGCGGCGACGCCCTGGTCACCGGCCACCCGACGTCCACGCGGCAGGGCCCGCAACTGCTGCCCGGGCTGTTCAACCACGACCAGGCGGCGTGCGTGCGCAGCCTGGCCGCGTTGGGCCTGCTGGACACCGACGTCGTGCTGCCCGGGCACGGGCCCGTGTGGCGCGGCCCCATCCGGGAGGCCGCCGAGCAGGCGGCCCGGTGACGCTGCACTCGGATCGCCGGCGCGCGAACTCGTTCGGCGCCGCGGCGGCGCGCTACGACCGGCACCGCCCCCGCTACCCGCGAGACCTGCTGACCGCTGTCGTCACCACACCCGGTCCACGGGTCCTGGACGTGGGCGCCGGGACCGGCATCGCGTCGGCCCAACTCGCCGAGCTGGGCGCCGACGTCCTCGCCGTCGAACCGGATGCGCAGATGGCGGCCGTCGCGAGTGCCAAGGGCATCGCGGTCGAGGTGGCACCCTTCGAGCAGTGGGACGCCGCCGGCCGCACGTTCGACGCGGTGGTGTTCGCCCAGTCGTTCCACTGGGTCGACCCGGAGCCCGCCCTGGCGAAGGTGACCGCGCTGCTGCGCCCCGGCGGCTGCCTCGCGCTGCTGTGGAACCGGATCCTCGCCGTCGACCCCGGCCCCGACGTGTTCGCGCAGGCGTTCGCCGGCATCGTCACCGACCACCGGCGCCCGTCGGTCGCCGTCGAGGACACCGTCGTCACGGTGTTGAACCGGGCCGGGTTCGCGCCCCGGCAGCACCGCGTGGTCGAGGACCTGCACTACACCGGCCCGCAGTGGGTCGACATGGTCACGACGTACTCCAACGTGCTGACCCTGCCCGCCGATCGGCAGACCACGCTGCGGGCGCGTCTGCTGGACTGCGTGGGGCCCGACGGCGTCACGGCCCGCAACGACGCGCTGGCGGTGCTGTGCACGCGCGCGGAGGCGTGACCCCGCGCCGCGCCGCGCCACCCGCGGGCTCAGGTCAGGATCACCCAACCGAGCAGGAAGATCGCGGTCAGACACAGCCCGCATGACACCGTGATCGCGGGCATCAGGATCATCTCGTCGAGTTCCTGGTCGTCGAGGGCGTCCGCCACCACCGGCCCGAACAGCAGTCGCCCCACCGCGGTGCGACGCATGCCGCCGAAGAGCCGCTGCACCAGCGGGTGGTCCCGGCGACGACCCACCGCCGCGCGCACGCCGAAGCCGCCGACGAACACCAGCACGGCGGCCGCCAGCAGCAACCACCCCACGATCAGTTGCGTCGACACTCATCGCAGCGTAGAGCCCGGCCTCGGTACGGCGGTACCCCAGCGGCACGCCCCTGCGCTCGGAGGTCCCTGCGCTCAGAGGTCCTTGAGGAACGCGACGGGGTTCGACCCGGGATGGACGTGGTCCAGCGGCACGGCGAGCTTGCGGTAGCCCGTGGCCAGGTACAGCGCCTCCGCCTCGGGCTGCTTGGGTCCCGTGGTGAGGTAGATGCGCCGGTAGCCGCGGGCGACGATGTCGGCCTGCAACACCGCCAGGGTCGCCGCGCCGTACCCCTTGCGGCGGTGGCCGCTGTGGGTCCAGATCCGCTTGAGTTCGGCGGTCCGATCGTCGAAGCGGCAGAAGGCCCCGCCGGTCACCGGGTCGCCGTCGAGCAGCCCCACCACCATGCCGCCGTCGGGCGGCGCGAAGTCTGCGGCCGGTTGGCCGCGCAGCCATGCCGCGACGCCTTCCACCGTGCCGTCATAGCGCGTGGCGTACTCGACGGCGAGTTCGGCCAGCAGCGGTGCGGCCAGCGGATCGTCGCGCCGAACCGTCACGAAGGTCAGGTCGTCGTGCGTGGTCACTGCACCGATTCCCCCGTCGATTCCGACGTCGTGGTGCGACGCCCGGGCCGCCTCGACGTTCCGGTGCCCGCAGTTCGCATCGGCACGAGCGTAACCCGGCGTTCACACCCTCTTCTCAAGCAAACTTGACACGTGTAAAGTTCGGCCGCATGGACAGGATCAGGGACAAGACCATCGCCATCACCGGTGCTGCCCGCGGCATCGGCCACGCCACCGCCAAGGCGCTGCTGGCCCGCGGCGCCCGTGTCGTCATCGGCGACCGTGACGTGTCGGTGCTGGAGACCGCCGTGCACGAGCTGGGCCGCTACGGCCAGGTCACCGGGTACCCCCTCGACGTCACCGACCGCGAGTCGTTCGAGGTGTTCCTCGACAAGGCCCGCAGCGACGGCAACGGGCACGTCGACGTGCTGATCAACAACGCCGGCGTCATGCCCATCGGCCCGTTCCTCGAGGAGACCGAGAAGTCGATCCGCTCCTCGGTGGAGGTCAACTTCTACGGCGTCATGACCGGCTGTCAGCTGGTGCTGCCGGAGATGGTCAAGCGGCGCCGCGGCCACGTCATCAACATCGCGTCGCTGTCGGGGATGATCCCGCTGCCCGGCCAGGTGGTCTACGTGGGCGCCAAGTTCGCCGTCGTGGGACTGTCCGCCGCCCTGGCCGACGAGATGGCCCCGTACGGCGTCGACGTGTCGGTGATCATGCCGCCGTTCACCAACACCCAGCTGATCTCCGGCACCGCGAACACTCCCGGCACCAAACCCGTTGAGCCAGAAGAGATCGCCGCGGCCATCGTCAAGACGCTGGACAAGCCGAAGACCCACGTCTCGGTGCCCACCCCGCTGCGCTTCACCGCGGCGGCAGCGTCCATGCTCGGCCCGCGCGGCCGCCGCTGGATGAACCGCAAGCTGGGTCTGGATCGGGCGTTCCTCGACTTCGACAAGACCGCGCGCAAGGGCTACGAGGACCGGGCGCGCGACGCGCAGGGCGTCGTGGAGAAGCAGGGCTAGAAACCCTTGGGAGGCGGCTGGCCGGCACGGTAGGACTCGATGTCGGCCAGCGCGTCCACCAATCCCTCGACGTCGAAGTCGTAGATCGGGTCGACGGCCGTCGAGCCCACCAGCACCACATGCGGCGCGGCCGGGTCCGTGATCCACACGCGCGTCACGGGTTCGGTCTCCTCGTCGTCGAACTCGGCCGCCGACGGCGGGTAGAACCACGACAGGAACTCGTCGGTGGAGAACTCCGCGTCGTACTCCCAGCCGCGCGTGCTCAGCGCCTCGTCGATGGCGGTCGCCGCCATCAGGTCGGCATGCACCTCGGCGGGTACCCACCGCTGATCGCGCGCGGCCACCCGCTTCTTGCGCCGGGCCTTCTTGGCCGCACTGTTCTTGGACATCGTCAGCCCTTGGACATCGTCAGTTCGTGGACATCGTCAGTTCGTGGACATCGTCAGTTCGTGGACATCGTCAGCCGAGCGCGCGGTCGAGGTCGGCCAGCAGGTCCTCGGTGTCCTCCAACCCCACCGAGATCCGAACCACGCCGTCGCCCAACCCGATCGCCGCGCGCCCCTCCGGCCCCATGGCGCGGTGGGTGGTGGTGGCGGGATGGGTGATCAGCGACTTCGCGTCGCCCAGGTTGTTGCTGATGTCGATGAGCCGCAGCCTGTCGAGCACCTCGAAGGCGCGTTCCTTGGAGCCGCCGGCGAGTTCGAACGTCACCACCGTGCCTCCGCCGCGCATCTGCCGCTTGGCCAGGTCGTACTGCGGATGGGACTCCAGGAACGGGTACTTCACCCAACTGACCCCGGGGTGGCCCTCGAGGAACTCCGCGACCCGGTGCGCCGAGGCGTTCGAGTGGTTCACCCGAACCGCAAGCGTCTCAAGCCCCTTCACCAGGGTCCAGGCGTTGAAGGCGCTGATCGCCGGCCCGGTGTGCCGCATCAGCGTCTGCACGGGACCGTCGATGAACTCGCGGTCGCCCAGGATGGCCCCGCCCAGCACGCGTCCCTGACCGTCGATGTGCTTGGTCCCCGAGTACACCACCACGTCGGCGCCCAGCGGCATGCCCTGCTGCAGCAGCGGGGTGGCGAAGACGTTGTCCAGCACCACCTTTGCACCCGCCGCATGGGCCAGCTCGCACACCGCGCGGATGTCCACCAGCGCCTGCATCGGGTTCGACGGCGTCTCGAAGAAGACCGCCTGCGTCGGCACCGAGAGCGCCTCCTCCCACTGCGCGAGGTCGTCACCGTCGACGAACACGGTCTCGACACCCCAGCGCGGCAGGATCTCGTTGCACACCACGAAGCACGAACCGAACAGGCTGCGCGCCGCCACCAGGCGGTCACCCGCCCCGAGCAGCGCCCCCAGGGCGGTGAACACCGCCGCCATGCCCGTGGCCGTCGCGAACGCCGCGGGTGCACCCTCGATCAGCCGCAGGCGTTCCTCGAACATCGCGATGGTGGGATTGCCGTAGCGCGAGTACACGAAGCGGTCGATCTCGCCGGTGAACGCCTTCTCCGCGTCGGCCGCCGACGAGTAGACGTAGCCGGAGGTCAGGAACATCGCCTCGGCGGTCTCCTCGAACTCCGAGCGCAGCAGACCACCGCGGACCCCGATGGTCGCTTGGCCGACGCCGTCGGGCAGGGCCTTCGGAATGCGCACGGACGGCACGTCCGCAATGGGCTCGGACGGCACGTCCGCAATGGGCTCGGACGGCACGTCCTTCGGCGTCGACTGCTGATCACTCATGACTGCCTCCAGGGGAGTCCCTCGGCCCGCCAACCGGTGGCACCCCGGTGGCCGTTGGCGTCGAGGTTGCCCTCGAAACCGTCGAGCACGTTGTAGGACGGGCCGATCCCCGCCTCGGTCGCGGCCTCGGCGGCGCCGATCGACCGGTTGCCGGACCGGCACAGGAACACCACGGGCCGCTCCCCCGGCAGCACGCCCGAGGCGATCAGATCGTCGATGAAGCCGTCGTTGTGGGAGCCGTCGGTGCGGTTCCACTCCACGTAGACCACGTCGCGACCGAGTTCGGACAGGTCCGGCACGCCGACGAACCGCCACTCGGCCTCGGTGCGGCAGTCCACGAGTACGGTCTCGGGATCGTCGACCAACATCGCCCACGCCCGTACCGGCGTGATGTCTCCCGCGTAGCTCACGAGCGCGAGTCTCCCATACCTAGCTGGGGCCGGGTGAACACACCTTCCAGGCATCACCCTCGCGGACCAGGGTCAAGTCCACGCTGATCTTGTCGTCCTGGGCACGGTCGAAGTAGTAGGTGACGTTGGCGGTTGCCGTGTCCCCGTCGATCCGCGTCGCGCCCACGCGGTCGACGTAGCGTTCACCCTTCTGGGCCACCGAAACACGCTGCCGATCAAGCACTTCGGACTCGGTACCCTGCTGGGCCGCGCAGGTCCAGGTGCGATAGTCGGCGTAGTTGGCGCGCTGCAGCGCGGCGTTCTGCGCGGCGACGGCCTCGCCGATGGCCTGCTCCGGGGTGGGGCCGCCGTCGAACGCGTTGACGGCCACGATGGCGATCACGACGAGGACGATGATCACCAAGGCCCCCAGGAACGGCGCGATGGTGCGCCGTTCGGGTTCGGGTGCGGGATCCGGCGTGGGTTCGGACTGACGTTCGGCCATGTCAGGGAGCCCGCAGCACGCTCGAGACGCGGTGCGCCCGGTCCCTGGCCCGCACGGTGTCCGGGGCCGTCGCCATGGCGATCTGGACGTCGCCGAGCACGCGTACGTCGCTCTCCTGCACCGCGAGCGCCTCGGCGAGCGGACCGCCCGCCGCCGCTGCGCCGCCGACGTGGATCTCCGCCGCAGCGGGCGAGATCATGATGGTGTCCAGCGGCAGGCCCAGAATGGCGCGCGCGTGCAGTTCGAACTGCGAGAGCCGTTGCGAGCGCAACGTCACCAGCCCCACCTCCTCCGGGCGCGGACGCACGCCGGCGAAGTACACCTCGTCGCCGCGCACCAGCAACTCCACGCCGAAGACGCCCCGGCCTCCCAGCGAGTTGACGATGCGCGCCGCGATGGACCGCGCCGCGTCCAACGCCGCCGCCGACATCAGGTGCGGCTGCCACGTCTCCAACGGTCCACCGTCGGTACGGCGATGCCCGATGGGCTCGCAGAAGTGCACCACCGGACCCGACGGCCCAATGGTGCGTGCGGTCAGCAACGTGACCTCGTCGTCGATCTCCACCACCGTCTCGGCGATCACGCGCGGCGGCGCCCCGGCACCGGTGGCACGCTGCCAGGCCGCCTCCACGTCCTCCGCTCGCGTGAGGATCGAGCGGCCGGCGTCGGCGTGGGCGTTCGACACCACCAGCGGGAAGCCCGCGTGCTCCACCACGGAATGCAGCTCGGCAGGCGACCCGGCGAACCAGAACGGCACCGTCGGCAGGCCCAGCTCGTCGGCCGCCAACTTGCGCAGCCCCTCGCGATCCACCGCCAGCCGCGCACTGCGCGGCGTCGGGTACACGTCCACGTCGTCGAGGTCGGCCGCGGCGATCATGGTCTCCGCGGGCACCTCGGGCGACTCGGCGACCACGACGGCGGGCTTGGCCGCGGCGATGGCCGCGGTCACCTCCATGACACTGCCCTCGGCGGCGTCCAGCGTCGTGACCGTGGCCCCCAGACGCTCGAACGCCAGCGCCAGGTCCCCACTCGGACCGGCACCGGCGAGCAGCATCACCACGTGTGTTCCGGCGTTCTGCGTCATCGTTGATCCACCCTGCCAGACCGTCACCGCGGCCGGGTGTCGACCATGGCGTCGACCATGGCGTGGACGTAGCACCAGCGCCAGCTCTCGCCGGGCTCCACCGAGCGCATCACCGCGTGGTCGGTGTCGTGGAAGTGCGCCGTCGCGTGCCGGTGGGGGCTGGAATCGCAGCAGCCGACGTGCCCACACGTCAGGCACATCCGCAAGTGCGCCCAGGTAGTCTCGCCGTGTTCCGCGCAGTCCTGGCAGCGCCCGGGGGTCAGTGGTTCGGGATCGGCCCGGTCGACGGCAGCGGTGAGGTGCTCGCACGTCGGAGGCGGGGAATTCGTCTCGCGTCGCCGCGTTCTCCTCCGCATGGTCATCAGAATAGGAGGTGCACGACGTGGGTGCCCCGTTGCTCGCCGCACTCGTCGCGGCGGTGCTGCTCGCCGCCATCGCCCGGCGCTACGACGTGTCGGCCCCGCTGGCGCTCGTCGTCGCCGGTCTGGTGGCCGGAAGCATCCCCGGTCTGCACGGCATCACCCTGGACCCGGAGCTGGTGCTGTTCGTGATCCTGCCGCCGCTGCTGTGGTCGGCCGGGCTGGAGAGCAGCTACGTGGCGCTGCGCCGCAACGTGCGGCCCATCGGTCTGCTGGCCGTCGGGTTGCCGCTGGCGACGACGTTCGCCGTGGGCGTGGTGGCGTTCCACACGGTGCCGGAGTTGACCATCGCGGCCGCGTTGACGCTCGGCGCCATCGTCGCGCCACCCGATGCGGTGTCGGCGGCCGCCGTGGGGCGCCGGCTGGGCCTGCCGCGGCAGATCATGACGCTGCTGGGCGGGGAGAGCCTGCTCAACGACGCCACGGCGCTGACCGCGTACAAGGTCGCCCTGGGGGCCGCGATCGGCGCGGCGGGCTCGTGGGGTGACGGGCTGGCGACGTTCGCGCTGGCCGCCGTGGGTGGCGTCGCCGTCGGCGGCGTCCTGGGCTGGCTGATCGACAAGGTGCGGACCTGGCTCGACGATCCGCTGGTCGAGAGCGCCATCGGGCTCGTCGCCCCGTTCTTCATCTACTTCGTCGCCGAGGAGCTGCACGGCTCCGGTGTCATCGCGGTGGTCGCGGCCGCCCTGCTGCTCGGGCAGCGCTCCACGCGCGCCACCTACGCGACCCGACTGCAGGACGACGCCGTCTGGCGCGCCGTCCAGCTGATCCTGGAGTCGTTCGCCTTCCTGCTCATCGGGCTGCAGCTGCCCACCGTCGTCGGCGAGCTGGCGGGGATCTCGGCCAAGACGCTGGCGATCGCGTCGGCCGCGGTGCTGGCCACCGTGATCGTGGTGCGCATCGCCTGGGTCTACGCGTTCGCCTACCTGCCGCTGGCCTGGTCGTCCACGGCGCGCGCGGCACCCCGGCCGTCACCCGCG
Source organism: Mycobacterium sp. DHQP2018-32-09 (assembly GCF_058148405.1). Classification (NCBI taxonomy): domain Bacteria; kingdom Bacillati; phylum Actinomycetota; class Actinomycetes; order Mycobacteriales; family Mycobacteriaceae; genus Mycobacterium; species Mycobacterium sp. DHQP2018-32-09. The sequence continues at coordinate 78,119 of NZ_JBYVYK010000027.1, forward strand.
GAGGTGTTCGTCGTCGCGTGGGCGGGCATGCGCGGCGTGGTGTCGCTGGCCGCCGCCTTCGCCGTGCCGGTGACCACGATCTCCGGCGACGCCTTCCCCGGCAGACCTCAGCTGGTGTTCCTGACGTTCGTCGTGGTCGTCGGCACGCTGCTGCTCCACGGGTTGACGCTGCCGTGGCTGATCCGGACGCTCGACGTGCAGGGCGACGACACCCACCGCGACGCGCTGGAGGCGGCGGCCGCCCAGACCAAGGCGGCCCGCGCCGCCGCGGAGCGCCTCGACGAACTGCTTGCCGAGCAGCGCCCGGGCGCCCTGCCCGAGTACACGCCGAAGGTGCTGCGCGCGTGGAACGAACGGCGCAGTCAGGCGGCCTGGGAGGAACTCGGGCGCAGCGACGAGGAGATCGGTCAGGAGAGCCCGGCCGCGACGTTCCGCCGGCTCCGGCTGGAGATGCTGTCCGCCGAGCGGCAGGAGTTCATCGCCCAGCGCGACGCCGGCGCGATCAACGACGAGGTGCTGCGAGGCCTGTTGCACGGCCTGGACCTGGAGGAGGCGGCCCTCAACCGCGACTGATCCGAGGCGTCCGGGCTCAGCCGTGTTGGGCGACGGCGGCGCCCTGCGCGGGCGCGGTCTCGACGGGAGCGCCCTGCGCGGCAGTGGTGCCGATGGGGGTGCCGATGTCGGTGGCCAGCCCCGAGCGGAACTCCCGCATCGAATCGAGCAGCGCACCGAACACGCGGTGCGCCGCCTCCAGATCCGCGTCCGGGACGTTCGCGAGGTGGCTGTGGTTCAACTCCGCGAGCGTGGCGAAGAACCGGCGCGCGACGTCGAGCCCGTGGTCGGCGTAGCGCAGGATCACCTTGCGCCGGTCCTTCGGATCCACCTCACGGCGCAGGTGCCCCGTCTCGGCCATGCGCTCCACCAGATAGGTGATCGCGGCGCCCGACAGGCCCATCTGTTTGCGCAGGTCTCCGGCGGTCATCCGGACCCCGTTGGTCTCGGCGATCATCACGAACAGCAGGGCCCGGAACTCGTTGGCGGAGACGTCGTTCTGATGCGCGAACGAGCGTGCCACCCAATCGGATTCGGAGGTGACCTCACGAAGGTCGGCACTGATGAGACGTTCCAGGTGTTGCCGGCTGGTCAAGGTACCGGTCGTGTCGGGCATGTTTTGCCGTTCGGTTGCGGACGTGACGTTCCCAGCATAGGTCACGGGTGTGCCCAGACTCCCTTGATCGGGGCCCGGTCGGCTGAGATATTCGACGCGTGTCGACTCGCGGTTCCCGGGTGGCCGCCCTCGCGGTGCTGATCGTCGCCGTCGCGGCCATGCTCGCGCTGGGCGAGTCGGCGACGGCCGGACGGTCACCCGATCCGGTGCCCTCGACCGCCGAGTCCGCGCGGGCCGCCGCGGCCGCGGCGCAGTTCTCCCGCGGCGACTCCGTGCCCTGCTGTTCGTGATGATCGCCGAGACCAACGGGGTCCGGATGACCGCCGGAGACCTGCGCAAACAGATGGGCCTGTCGGGCGCCGCGATCACCTATCTGG
>NZ_JBYVYK010000028.1:0-7302 GCF_058148405.1 Mycobacterium sp. DHQP2018-32-09
GGCCGACCCCGGCGTGCCGCCCCCACCCGGCCAGGGTCCGCTGCTGCCCGCCCAGGCCATCCCGCAGGGACCCCAGCCGCAGGCCAGCGGCCCGGCGTCGGCACTGCCCAAGGCGCCGTCGACCACGACGTACGATTCGAGGACCGGAGTGTTCGTCGACCCGGCCGGTGGAACGGGTGTCCTTGCCTCGGGCACGGACAAGTTCAGTCCCGCCGAGACGTGGACCGACCTGATGATGGATCCAAGGCAAGCATGACCGAGCAAGACACGGCTTCGGGCGCCGCGCAGTCGCCGCCCAAGCCGGTACGCAGACGTGCGTCCCGCGCGGCGGGTCCCGCCGCGAACCCGGAACCGATCGCGCCGCCGACGGTGCACGTGGAGGTGCAGACGAGCCCGACGGCGCCGCGTGCCCCCCGGCCGGTGGCACCGCCGCGCCGCCGGGCGAACCGCACGCTGGTGGCGACCGTGGCCCTGGTGGTGCTCGGCGTCGCGGTCGTGGTGCTGGGCGGGTTGACGGCGCTGCTGGGGAGCGAACAGCGGACCGCCGACGCGACACTCGCGCGGGACCAGCGCTTCGTCGACACCGCCACGCAGACGGTCACCAACATGTTCAGCTACACCCAGAACGACATCGACCAGAGCGTGGACCGCTTCGTCAACGGCACCAGTGGGCCGTTGCGCGACATGATGAGCCAGGCGGGCAACGTCGACAACCTCAAGGCCATCTTCCGCGACACCAATGCCAGCTCCGAGGCGGTCATCTCGGGCGCCGCGCTGGAGAAGGTCGACGAGATCGCGAAGAACGCAGCGGTTCTCGTCGCCGTCCGCGTCACGGTCACCGATCTGGACGGCGTGAACTCGCCGACGCAGTTCTATCGGCTGCGCGTGATCGTCCACGAGGACGACAACGGCCACATGACCGGCTACGACCTGAAGTACCCCGAGGGGGGCAACTGATGGGCCGCCTGACGTCGCGACTGGTGGTGTTCATCGTCGTCGTCGCCGCCGTGGGATTCGTGGCCCTCGGCGCGTTCTCCGGATACCTGCTGTGGAACCACGACCAGACCCAGGCCGAGGCGCGCACCGCCCAAGAGCTGCCGCCGTTGGCCGCGCAGCAGATCCCCGACGTGCTGGGCTTCGACTTCCAGACCGTGCTGGCCAGCCGCGAGAAGGCCTACCTGATGATGACGCAGGACTTCAAGCGGCAGTTCGAGGATCAGACGACCCGCGAGGTCATCCCGTCCGCACGGGAGCGCGAGGTGATCAGCCAGATCAACGTCGTGGGCGTCGGGATCCTTGCCGCACACCGTAATTCGGGCTCGGTGTTGGTCTTCATGAACCGCGTGATCACCGACAAGTCCAAGCAGCCGCTGTATGACGGCAGCCGACTGAAGGTCGACTATCAGAAGGTCGACGGCCAGTGGAAGATCGGCGGCATCACTCCGATCTGAGCGCCAACGCCTCCAGGAACGAGCGGGCCCAGCGGTCGACGTCGTGTGCGAGCACCTGGCGGCGCATCGCGCGCATCCGACGCCTGCCCTCCTCGGGATCCTGGTCGATGGCGGCTTCGACGGCGTCCTTGACCCCGTCGAGGTGGTGTGGGTTGGTCAGGTAGGCCTGCCGCAATTCGGCTGCGGCGCCGGTGAACTCGCTGAGCACCAGCGCGCCCCCGAGGTCGCTGCGGCACGCCACGTACTCCTTGGCCACCAGGTTCATGCCGTCGCGCAGCGGCGTGACGAGCATGACGTCGGCGGCCACGAAGAACGCGATGAGTTCGTCCCTGGGCACGGGCTTGTGGATGTAGTGCACGATGGGACGGCCGATCCGGCCGAACTCGCCGTTGATGTGTCCCACCTGGCGCTCGATGTCCTCGCGCATCACCTTGTAGCTCTCGACGCGTTCGCGACTGGGGGTCGCCAGTTGCACCAGGACGACGTCCTCGGGGTCGACGCGTTCCTCGTCGAGCAGTTCGGAGAGTGCGTGCAGGCGGACGTCGATGCCCTTGGTGTAGTCGAGCCGGTCGACGCCCAGCAGTACCTTGCGCGGGCTGCCCAACTCGGCGCGGATCTCGCGGGCGCGCTGACGCACCCGGCGATCACGGGCCTTGGTGTCCAGGTCGGCGGAGTCGATCGAGATCGGGAAGGCGCCCACCCGCACCGTGCGCGACCCCACCTGGACCTCGCCGAAGCGGGACCGCACGCCGACCGAGCCACGCGAGGTCTCCGCGCCGACCAGTCGCCTCGCCAGATACAAGAAGTTCTGAGCACCGCCCGGTAGGTGGAAGCCCACCAGGTCGGCGCCCAGCAGGCCCTCGATGATCTCGGTGCGCCACGGCATCTGCATGAACAGCTCGATGGGCGGAAACGGGATGTGCAGGAAGAACCCGATGACCAGATCCGGGCGCAGTTCGCGCAGCATGTTCGGGACCAGTTGCAACTGGTAGTCCTGCACCCACACGGTGGCGCCCTGGGCGGCCGTCGCGGCGGTGGCCTCGGCGAAGCGGCGGTTGACGTCGACGTAGCGATTCCACCACGTGCGGTGGTAGATCGGTTTGACGATGACGTCGTGATACAGCGGCCACAGCGTGGCGTTGGAGAAACCCTCGTAGTACTCGGCGACGTCGTCGGCGGTGAGCCGGACCGGCCGCAGTGTCAGGTCCTCCTCGTGGATCGGCTCTTCAGGGCCGTCGGTGATGCCCGGCCAGCCGATCCATGCGCCGCTACGCCTGCGCAGGATCGGTTCCAGGGCCGTGACCAGGCCGCCGGGGCTGCGCTTGAACGTGGTGCTGCCATCGGGCAGCCGTTCCATGTCTATGGGTAGCCGGTTGGCCACCACCACGAAATCGGATTCACCCGGATGAGAGGTCACTAGGCGTCGAGTTTCGCCGGCCCGATTCCCAGCATCGACAGGAAGACGCGGCACTCGTCGGCGTCAACGGCGTAGGCCGCGACGACCCGGCGGGCCTGGCGGGCGGTGCTGTCGGCCAAGGGCTCGACGTCGTCGAGTTCGTCGGCGGGATCAGTCTTCGGAGCCATGTCCCCACTCTATGCCACGGCGCCAGGCAGCCCTGGAGGCTGCCTGGCGCCGGCGACGGTCCTAGGAGACGCCGTAGACGGTGGGGCTGCTGCCCACCGACGACGACGGCGGGGTGAAGCTTGGAGCGTCCTCGGCGAGGCCGATGCACTGGCCGCTGTTGGCGCCGGTGCAGGGGATGTTGCCGATCGCGGGCACGTCCGGGTTTCCGGGGATGGAGCTGAACGGCGTGGCCGGCGAGTTCGGGACGGTGTGCGGGATGCAGGCACCGGTGAACGGGTCGGCCTCTTCGCCTCCGACACACGCCGAGGGCTCGGCCACGGCGACGGGCACCGTGAACGCACCGACGGCGGGAGCCGCGGCGAAGGCGAGTGCGAACCCGCCCGCCAGGAGTAGACGTCGGGTGGAGGGGGCAAGGATCGCCATCGTCACGCTTTCTGTCGTAATTGACCGTCTCGTCGGGAGAAGTGTATGGAAGCTGCCAGGAATCTGCACACAATCCACGAGTTCCCTGAGAGGGGCCCTCACGGCCGAGGGGCGGACGGCGACGCGGCGGTGGTTCCCCGCGGCTACGGGCTGGAGCTGAACGACGAGTGCGGCGTCACGTCCGGCACGTTGTTCTGGGACTCCGAAAGCCCGATGCACTGACCGGAGTTGCCGCCGGTGCAGGGAATGCCGTCGACCGCCGGGAGCGGCGAGTTGGGCACCAGGTCGGGCGTGCAGTTGGTGGTGAAGGTGTCTTCGCTCTCCCCGCTCGGGCAGGCGGCGACCGTGGGGGCCGGCGACGTGGTGGTGGCGACGGCGGCAACCAGCGGGGCAGCCGCTATCGCGAGCGCGAAGCCTCCGGCAAGGACCAGGCGAGAGGTTTCCAGGTGGGCCATCGTCGTGCTTTCTGTCGTCGGTCGATCACGTGATCGCTGCCTGTGAACAATACGCTGGGCGGCTGGGTTTTCCCGGTCGATCGTCGGGAAAGTGGTGCTCCGGTCCCATATCTGGACGCAGGCTGCAAGACCGCTGTGTGCGTGGCCGAGGCCGCGCGCCGCGCGACGTCGCGAACCCCGGTGTCGGGGATGCGCCCACGCCGCGTCGGGGCTCCGTGGTTCGATGACGAGAACGTGTTCTAGTTCTGGTGGAGGTGGCGCTGTGGTTGAACTGTCGTTGGCGGAGCGGACGATTCTCGTCACGGGAGGCGGCAGCGGCATCGGCAAGGGCATTGCCGCCGCGGTGGTCGCCGCGGGCGGCAACGCGATGGTGGTGGGGCGCAATGCCGACAAGCTCGCCGCGGCCGTCGACGAGATCGCCGCCACGCTGGGCGCCGATGCCCGCGCCGGGGACCGGGTGCGCTACGAACCGGCCGACGTCACCAACGAGGACGAGGTGGCCCACGTCGTCGCCGCGGCCACGGCGTGGCACGGGCGGCTGGCCGGCGCCGTGCACTGCGCGGGTGGGTCGCTCACCATCGGGCCCATCACCCAGGTGGATTCCGAAATGTGGCGCCAGACGGTCGATCTCAACGTCAACGGCACGATGTACGTCCTCAAGCACTGTGCCAGGGAGATGGTGCGCGGCGGCGGCGGCTCGTTCGTGGGCATCTCGTCCATCGCGTCGAGCAACACCCACCGGTGGTTCGCCGCATACGGGCCCAGCAAGTCCGCCCTCGATCACCTGATGATGCTGGCCGCCGACGAACTCGGACCGTCGTGGGTGCGTGTCAACGGCATTCGTCCCGGGCTGATCAAGACCGACATGGTGGCACCGATCCTCGATTCCCCGGAGATCAGCGCCGACTACGCGAGCTGCACGCCGCTGCCGCGGCCCGGTGAGGTGTCCGACGTCGCCAACGCGGCGGTGTTCCTGCTCAGCGACGCGGCGCAGTGGATCACCGGCCAGGTGCTCAACGTCGACGGTGGTCACTGTCTGCGCCGCGGACCCGACATGTCGGCCATGCTGGAACCGGTGTTCGGCGCCGACGGTCTGCGGGGGGTCGTGTCCTAGGGGTACCTAGGCCTTGGGGGGCCTTGGGAGCCTTGGGGGCCTAGGGGGCCTTGGGCAGCGACCCCGGGCAGTACGCCCGCACCGCCAGGCTGCCGAGGGTCCCGATGTCTTGCGCGGACTTCCACCCGGTCTTGGTCTGCACGTGGCGCAGAGCGTCTTCGGTGGTGCCGCCGCGGCTGAGCACGTCGCACGTGGAGTGGGCGACGTCGATGGCCTCGGCGGCCGAGATGCGCAGCCCCGCCTCGCGGACGGACTTGGCGAAGACCGTGTCGATCTGGTCGGCGACGGGGTCGGGGGCGGCGTGAGCGGGTGCCGCGGCCACCACCGTGGCTGCTGCGCAGGCGGCCGCTGCGATCAGGTGCGTGGCTCTCATGACCCTCACGCTAGCAAGGCGACCACCGTCGGGAGGGCCGGTCAGAGCCGATGGCCGGCGACGTCGAGGTACGTCACGGCGGCTCCGCCTGCCGGTTCGTGGTGGATGCGGCCGGCGACGGCGGACAAGCGTCGGCCCGAACCACCCCAGCGCAGCGCCACGATCTCGCCCATGATCGAGACCGCCGTCTCCTCGGGTGTTCTGGCTCCGAGATCGAGGCCGATGGGACTGGCCAACGCGGCCAGTTCGGCATCGCCGAGACCCGCGGCGCGCAGCCGTGCCAGGCGATCGTCGTGGGTCGCTCGGGAACCCATGGCGCCGACGTATCCGACGTCCAGCCGCAACGCGACGTCCAGCACGGGGACGTCGAACTTCGGATCGTGGGTCAGCACGCAGATCGCCGTCCGCCCGTCCAGGGCGCCCGCCTCGGCCTGGGCGCGCAGATACCGGTGCGGCCACTCGACCACCACCTCGTCGGCGGCGGGAAACCGCGCCGCCGTGGCGAACACGGGCCTGGCATCGCAGACGGTGATGCGATAGCCCAGCAGTGCGGCTTGGCGGGTGAGCGCCGCGGAGAAGTCGATGGCCCCGAACACGATCATCCGCGGTCGCGGCGCGTGGCTGGCGACGAACACCTGCATGCCTTCGCCCTGCCGCTGACCGTCGGGGCCGTAGGTGAGTACCGCGGTACGGCCCGCCTGCAACAGCCCCCTCGCATCGTCGGCCACGGCGGCGTCGCTGCGGGCCGAGCCCAGCCCGCCGTCCAGGGTGACCGGGCCGATCACCAGCCGCCTGCCGACGCGGGCGGGATCCGGGTGGGCGATGACCGTCGCGACCGCAACGGGTCGATGGGCGGCGACGTCGTCGGCCACCTGCTGCAACTGGGGGAACGTGGCGCGCGACACCGGTTCGGCGAACACGTCGATGGTGCCCCCGCAGGTCAGCCCCACCGCGAACGCGTCGTCGTCACTGACGCCGTACCGCTGCAGCCGCGACCGGCCGTCGGCGACCACCGTGCCCGCGAGGTCGTAGACGGCGGCCTCCACGCAGCCGCCGGAGACGGAGCCTGCCACCGCGCCGTCGGGCGCCACGACCATGGCCGCCCCCGGCGGCCGCGGCGCCGAGTCGATGGTGCGCACGACGGTGGCCAACCCCGCCGTGGCGCCGGTCCGCCACACCGCGAGCAGGTCTTCCAGCACGTCACGCACCCCTCGAGTCTAGGGGCGGTGGCGGCGCGGCGGGCGTCGTGCGCGGTGCTGCCCACACGTACGCTCGGGGCTGGGAATCGCGAGTCGAAGGGACGTGCCCGTGAAATTGCCCGTGCTGGGTGAACTGCCACTGTCGGGCTTCGTGCACGTCTGGTTCTTCCTGTTCCTGTTCGTGGTGGCCGGACTCGTCGCGCTGTACGTGGCCAATCAGCGCAGCCGCGCGCGGCGGCTGTCGCGCTTCGCCGACAGCGAGATGATGGGCAAGGTCGCGCCCAAGCCGCAGTCCCGGTGGCGGCACCTGCCCGCCGTGCTGGTCGCGTTGGCGCTGGTGTTCTTCACCGTGGCGATGGCCGGACCGTCCGTCGACCGCAAGCTGCCGCGCAACCGGGCCGTCGTGATGCTCGTCATGGACACCTCGATCTCCATGAACGCGACCGACGTGCCGCCCAACCGGATGGCCGCAGCCCAGGAGGCGGCCAAGAAGTTCGCCGACGAACTCACGCCGGGAATCAACCTCGGCTTGATCTCCTATGCGGCCAACCCGACCATGCTGAGTTCGCCGACCACCAACCACGACGCCACCAAGGTGGCGATCGACAAGATGCAGGTGCAGGAACGCACGGCGACCGGTGAGGCCATCTTCGCTGCCCTGCAAGCCATTTCGACCGTCGGCGCCGTCATCGGCGGGGGCGA
>NZ_JBYVYK010000028.1:7312-75773 GCF_058148405.1 Mycobacterium sp. DHQP2018-32-09
CGGGGGCGACGGGCCACCGCCGGCCCGGATCGTGTTGTTCTCCGACGGCAAGGAGACCAGCCCCGCCAACCCGAACAATCCGCGCGGAGCGTTCACGGCCGCCCGTGCCGCCAAGGACCAGGGAATTCCGATCTCCACCATCGCCTTCGGCACGGATTCCGGCACGGTGGAGGTCGACGGCCAGCAGGTCGACGTGCCCGTCGACGACACCACGATGAAACAGGTCGCCCAACTCTCGGGCGGCACCTTCTACCGCGCCGAGGACACCGCGCAGCTCAACCAGGTCTACGACACGCTGCAGGATCAGATTGGTTACGAAACGGTTCGCGGCGACGCCAGTACCGGCTGGCTGCGCCTGGGGGCGCTCACGCTGGCGGTGGCGGCGGTCGCGGCGGTCGGGATCAATCGACGCCTGCCGCTGTAGCCGCCGTTTCGTGCCCCTGGCCGCGGGGTATCAGTGCTTCGCATTGATGAGTGGAAGGACCCAGCGTGACCGTCTCAGACCGCACCGCCGCCCGCAGCACCTCCGAGGCCACCGCATCGGCCGGCTTGTTGCTGATGTTCGCTGCCGTGATCGGCCTGGCCGTCGGTCTGGCGACCCTGGGAGTCGGATCGGGCGGGTTCGCGACCGTCGTGATCGTGGCGGCGGTGACGAGCTTCTTCGCCAGCCTGGCGTGCTTCTTCGTCGACGCGCGACGCGCCGAGATCGCCGCCGAGCTGGTCGAGGTGTCGGTGCCGTTCCCCAGCACGCTGCGCCCCTGAAAGTACCTGCGGCCCAGGGAGTCTCTCAGTCGGACACCTTCTGCCACGAGCAGCGCCCGCCCAGGTCGATGGTGAGCAGTCGCGGGATGACCTCGAATGACAGTGGTTGGCCCGGGGCGCCCTGGTCCACGCGAGGCGGACCGTCGACGACGCCGTAGGTCACCGAGACCTGCCGCGCGCTACACGCGTCGTCGGGGTCCAGCGGCGTGGCGATCCAGTGTCCCGGCAGGATGACCGGATTCTGCCGCGCCCCGCCCCGCAGCGACATCTCCGGACCCAGGCTCACCCAGTGATCGCTCACGGGGTAGGGGTCGTCGACCTGCCGCCACCGAACTCCGTCACAGCGCAGCGGCGCAGGCGCGCCGTCGGGCCAGGTGAGGGCGCCCGCCTCGGCCGGCCCGCAGTCGCCGGGGTCGGCATGGGTGACCGGCGCGCCCATCAGCAGCGCAGCCCCGAGCGCCACCGCCGCGGCGGTGAATCTCGAGGTGCGCGTGGCCATGTCGTCAGATCTTGGTGAGGTCGGTCTTCATCAGCATCACGTTGTACTGCGACCACAGGGACAGGTTCCAGTACAGGTCGGTGCCGGTGCCCAGCGTCGACGGCGACCACGGATGCATCATGGGCGCGTAGATGCCGCCCGCTTGCTGACCCATGAGGACGGTCGGCGCCGACCAGCCGCCCTGCGGGGTGTCCGACGTCCGCAGCACGATGTTGTTGTACTGATCGCCGTACAGGGCAACGTACTTCTTCAGCGTCTGGTTGTACTGCACCGAGAACTCGCTGACCTGGTCACCGAACACCGGGGTGGCCGCCCGTGCACTGGTGGACCAGGAGCCGCCGTCGGCTCCGTTCCAGTACTCGTACTTGCTGACGTCGGTGATGTTCTGCTCGGCCACCCGGGACAGGTAGGCCGCACCCTGGCGCCCGTTCGACGTGCCGTACGAATACACGTATCCGTCACCGGGTTTCACGAACGCCGCCTGCTGGAAGTTCTCGTTGCCGCTGCCGGGGGTGTTCAGCCGGATCGACGACGCGTCGACGTACCAGTTCTCGCCGTTGTCCTTGGAGTACGCGATGCCGGAGAAGTTGGTGGACCAGTACCCGGCCGCGCCCCACTGCTTGACCGACATGAAGCTCAGGTACTGCACCGACGGGAAGGTCTTCACGTCGTCGCCGGGCGCCGGATTGGTGTTCGGCACGGAGATGCCGGCGGTCGGGATCAGCGTCACACCGCTCGGCAGGCCCTTGGGTAGCCGTTCGGGCAGGATGATCTGGCGCGCGTACTTGGCCTCCCACAGCGGCGCGCCGCCGAACATGTTGCCGTTGAGCCACTGTCCGTCCGGCACCGAGATGCCGTCGGCGAGGTTGATGTCCGAACTGCGGAACAGCGTGTTGAGTCGCCACCGGCCGGTCATGTTGGGGCCCGCGAAGGTGTCGCCGAAGGCGATCAGCACCTGGTGCTCGTTGATCGGGGTGGTGGGGTCGTCGGGAATGCCGTTGTCCCACATGGTTCCGACGTCGGTACCCCAGATGCCGAACCGGGAGAAGGTGTTGTTGGGCTGGAAGTTGCCCGTCACCCAGTCGACGAACGTGGTGGAACCGCTGACGACCTGGCCGGGCACGGGGAACGCCGGACGGCCGCCGCTGACGAAGCCCAGCGGAATGCCCAGCGCGCTGGCGAGCTGCGCGAACGGGGCCGAGATCATCGACACGAAGTTGTTGACGGCGCCCACGAAGTTGTCGATCTCGCGGCGGGCCGCAGCCAGCAACGTCCACACCAGCGGCTCTCCGCCGGGGTTGCCCGGCGTGCCGAAGATGGGGCCGACGATGGCGTTCACGACGTTGGTGATGGTGCTCGAGATGGCGTCGAAGACGGCGGCGATGGGATTGGGGGGCAGGGCCACCGCGGGCGCCACGACGGCTGCGGCCGCGAGCTGGGTGGCGGCCCCCGAGGTGGTGGTCGATCCACCGTCCTGACCCGCCGGCTCTTGGGCGGCGTCGGCGCTCGTCGCGGCGGCGCGCAGGGTGTTCGACTTGAGTGCCTTCACCGGCTCGACGTCCGGGCCGGTCTTGACGGTCGCGGGCGGGGTCGACGCTTCCGAAGGGGGTTGCGAGGTGGGTTCCGAGGTGGGTTCCGACGTGGCCTCGGGAGTCGGTGCGGTGGTGGACGGGTCGACGGTGCCGGTGGGTTCGGCGGGCGCGGTCGACGGAGCTGCCTCGGGTTCGGTGGTGGGTGCGGCCGTGGGTTCGGTGGTCGGCTCGACGGTCTCGGTCGGCTCGGTGGGTTTGGTCGGCTCGGTGGTCGGCTCGGTGGGCTTGGTCGGTTCGGTGGTCTTGGTCGGTTCGGTGGTCTGGGCGGGCTCTGCCGACGGTTCGGTCGAGCCGGAGGTGCCGGTGTTGGTCTGCGCGTTGACGGTGCCCGATGTCGTGGTCGTGGTGCTGGAGGTCGTGGTGCTGGAGGTCGTGGTGCTGGAGGTCGTGGTCGATGTCGAGGTACCCGCGTCGTTCGTGGTGCCGGAAGCACCGGCTCCCGGCTTCGCGGCACCCGAGGCGCTTCCCGAACCGGCCGTCTTGGAGCCCGCGGCGGACCTCGATCCCGCGGTGGTCTTGGATCCCGTGCCCTTGCTCGGGGCCGAGTTCGAGGACGCCGACGACGTGGACCCGTCCGACGAGGTGTCGTCGGCTCGGGCGATGCCGTGGCCGGTGACGAGAGCCGTCCCCACGCCCAGTGCGACGGCCAGCCCGCCGACGCGTCCGATGTAGGTTGCAGCCCTCATGTACCCGACCCCTCGACAGTGATGCAGACGTGATTCGCGATGGTTTTCGTCGCGAGCGTCAGTAGCGTTACTCGTGATCATCTCGGCTGTGGGGGTTTTGCCAGCGCCCGCGAGTTTTGACGGGCGTCAATTTGGGTCGAGGCGTTCAGTGTGACGCAACCGAGTTTCAAGATCTCGCCACGCTGGGTATTCGACGGACAACGCGGTTACGGACCTCCACCAGCAACAACGCAGGTTATTCAGACGTACGGTTCGGTCGAGCAAACGGTCGAGCACCGCCCGCGCAGGGCTCTGGCGCGGCCTCGGGCCCGCAGCGGACGGCATACCGCGACCAATCGACGAAAGCGAGGTGATGTGGCATGTCTTCGAACGACCTGGCTCGCACCCTTGGCGAGTTCGCCGTGCACATGCGGTCACTGACCACCACCGAGGACCTCTCGGCTGCCATCGTCGGCAGCGCGGTGGGCATCGTGCCGGGCACCCGATGGGCCGGCGTCTCGGTCGTCTCGCGGCGCGCGGTGCGGCCCGAGAAGGCCACCGACGACGTCGCCGCGCGCGCCGACGAGCTGCAGACGGCATGTGGTGAGGGTCCGGCGCTGTCAGCCCTGCGCGACCGTCGCACGGTCTACGTCGCCGATCTGAGCGCGAACAAGCAGTGGCCGACGTTCGCCGCCCGCGTCGCCGAACTCGGCGTGCGCAGCATGGTGGTCTACCGGCTGTTCGTCACCGACCACGTGCTCGGGGTGCTGTCCCTGTACTCCGACCAGGTCGACGGCTTCACCGCCGAGGCGCAGTCCATCGGCGAGATCCTGGCCCAGCACGCGGCGGTGGCGATGGCGGGCGCCAACGCCGAGGAGCAGCTGCAGGGCGCCGTGGCCAGCCGCGATCTCATCGGGCAGGCCAAGGGCATCCTCATGCACCGCGACCGGCTCACCGGGTTGCAGGCGTTCGCCGCGCTGACCCGCGCGTCGCAGGAGACCAACGTCAAGCTCGTCGAGGTCGCTCGGACGTTCGTCTCCGACTACGAGGCGTCGCTGTCCCGCGCGTGACCCTGCCCCCCTCGTCACGCGAGCGCGAGCGTCACCGGACCGCCGTCGAGGTCGACGCCGTCCAGGATGGCCGACGGCACGCGGAACGTCCGGCCCGGCGACGCCACCCACGGCAGCACCCGGCGGCCGACGACGCGGCCGTCCTGGCGGGCGACCACCCGCGGGAGCCGCACCAGCTCGTCGGTCCAGAGCAGGAGCCGGTGACGTGCGGGCGGTCCATCGCCGGGGCGGATGAGGCCCGGACTCACCCAGCGCAGCGGGGTCTCGACGTGCAGCCGCACGCCGTCGGCTGCCGGGGTGGCACCGTCCAGGAACGTCCGCACGGTGGCGGCGACGTGGCGACCGTCGAGCGCGGCGATGTCCGCGGTGTCGACGGGATGCAGCAGGTTCCCGGCCGCGAACACCCCGGGGCGACTGGTCCGCAGTGCCGAATCGGTGAGCGGACCGAGAGAGGCGCGGTCCATGTCGAGACCTGCGGCCCTCGCCAGTTCGTGGTCGGGAATCCAGTCTCCGGTGAGCACCAGCGTGTCGCACGCGACGGTGCGGCGCTCGCCGGTGTCGAGATCCTCGATCTCCACCGCCTCAAGGGCGGGCCGCCCGAGGATGCGCGTGACGCGGGTGCGGGTGGCCACGCGCACGCCGAGCAGCGGTGAGCGTCCGGCCACCTGGAACGCGGCGTAGGCCTCCGGCGACCGGTGCCGGGAGGTCATCATCACGGTGTGGCATCCGGCGTGCTTGAGCGTCAGGACCGCCGAGTAGCTGACCAGTTCGGCACCGACGATCACCGCCCGCCTGCCGACGTGAGCGTGCTTGAGGTGCACCAGGTTCTGCAGCAGCCCGGTCGTGTAGACACCCGAGCAGCGGTCGCCGGGAATCATCCGCGCGGCGCGGGGCCGTTCGCGGGCGCCGGTGGCCAGCACCACGGCGCGGGCCTCGATCCGCCTGCGGCCGCGGGGGGACGTCACGTCCAGCGTCGTCGCGCCCGCCCAGCCGGTCACCATGGTGTCGGTCTCGATGCGCGCTCCCGCCGCATTGGCGGCGGCCACCAGCCGACGGGCATAGGCCGGACCGCCGAGGAAGGCGTGCATGTCCCGCATGCCGTATCCCAGATGGTCACTGTGCCGGGGGATTCCGCCTGCCGCCGACTCGCGTTCCAGGACCAGCACGTCGAGATCGGGGGCCATCGCGGCGGCAGCCGTCAGGCCCGCGGGCCCACCGCCGACGATGGCCACGTCGACCTGATCGGTCATCGGGTCACCACCTGGCGGTCGAACGCCTCGGAAACCTCGGCACCGCAGAAGAATCCCTGGCATCTGCCGTTCATGGCCCGGGTGCGGCGACGCAGCCCGTCCACTCCCGAAGGAGGGATGGTCGAGCGGCAGGCATCCCGGATCTCCCCGGCGGTCACCCGTTCGCAGAAGCACACGATGGTGCCGTACTCGGGGTCCGCGGCGATGCGGTCGGCATCCTGGTAGGGACGCGGGAACGCCTCTCCGAGGTTGGGCATGCGCGGTGGTGGCGGCAGCTCGCCGCGCGGCGTGAGTTCCAGACCGGCGTCGGCCAGCATGACCCTCACGTGCTCGGCGATCGCCATGCCGGCGGTGAGACCGGTCGAACGGATGCCGCCGACGAGGAGATACCGTTGCGCCGCATCGGCTTCGATCAGGTAGTCACCGTGATCGATGGCCGCCCGCAGGCCGACGTAGGTCGCCGTCACCTCCTCGTCGAGCAGCCGCGGCAACAGTGCGCGGCCCTTCTCGAGCAGAAACCGAAGGCCGTGCTCCGTGGTGCCCGTCGCCGTGCGGTCGTCGATGTCCTCTGCGGTGGGGCCGAGCATCACGTTGCCGTAGATCGTCGGGCTCACCAGCACGCCCTTGCCGCGCGCCGTCGGCACGGGCAGCACGATCTTGTCGACCAGCGGGCGGGCGAGTTTGTCGTAGACGATCAGCTCACCGCGTCGGGGTGTCACGGTGAAGCGGGCATGACCGAACAGCGCGTCGACGCGGTCGGCGCCGAGGCCGGCGGCGTTGATCACCCAGCGTCCGGTGATCGGGCCGGCCGCGGTCTGCAGGGTGGTCTCGAGGGGACCGGCCTCGACCCCGAGCACCCGATGGTTGGTGAGCAGCGTGACCCCCCGGTGTACCGCGTCCGTGGCCAACGCCAGGTTGACGGTCCAGGTGCAGATGATCGACTCGTCGGGCACGGTGAGCCCGCCGAGGGCGCCCTCTCCGAGGTCGGGCACCGCCGCGTACACCGCGGCGGCATCGACGATCTCACATCGGTCGTAGCCGTTGGCGCACGCCTTGTCCCGCAGTCCGGGCAATGCGGCGAGCTGTTCGTCATCCCAGGCCACCAGGATGGCCCCGGTGCGTTCGATGGGGATTCCGGTGGGCGCGGCGTACTCCGAGAGCAGCTCGTACCCCCGCGTCACCATCGCCGACTCCAACGTTCCCGGCTTGGCGTCGAATCCGGTGTGCAAGATGGCGGTGTTGGCCTTGCTGGTGCCGTCGCCGACGTCGGCCTTGGCCTCGAGCAGGGCGACCGAGACGTCGTGACCCGCGATCTCGCGGGCGATCGCCGAGCCGACGATGCCTGCGCCGATGACGATCACGTCGTAGTGGGAACTCACTGTGCCTCTTCCATCGTGGTCTGAACGAGCCGGCGCCACCGATCCCGGAATTCGTCGGCCCGCGCGGCGCTCCAGACGGGCTCGTGGGTCGCGACGGGAGCCCACGGGGGCACCACCGATCGCAGGTCGCGGTGCGGCTCGATGCTGAGTGCACCCAGTGCTGCCGCGCCGAGTGCGGTCGCGTGCGGCGACGGGTAGACGTCCACGCTGACCTGCAGGACGTCGGCGACGGCCTGCATCAGAGCGCGCGACTGCGTCAGACCGCCGTCGGCGCGCAAGGCGTTCAGGGGGCCGACGGCGCCGGCCATCTCGGCCAGCTGCGCGGCGATGCCCTGCAGCACGGCAAGGACCAGGTGACCCCGGCCCGTGGACAACGACATTCCCGAGATGGCGGCGCGTGCACTCGGTTGCCACCACGGCGCGGCCAAGCCGGCCAGCGCCGGAACGCACAGCACCGGGCCGGCATCGGCGGCGGCGACGGCGTCCAGGTCGCGGGCGTCGTCGACGATCCCCAGCGAGGCCAGCCACCGCACGGCCGACGCCGCCGTGTACACCTGGCCGTCGGCGCAGAACGTGTCGCGCCCACCGATCCGCCAGGCGACCGACGTCGTCAGGCCCGAGGCGGACCGGGTGGGCTCGTCACCGACGTTGGCCAACAGGAACGCCCCGGTTCCGAAGGTGCACTTGGCCGTCCCGGGGTCGAAGCACGACTCGGCCAGCAGCGCGGCCTGCTGGTCGACCACGATGCCGCCCACCGGGACCTCGGGACCGAAGGCGGAGGTGGTGCCCACCACGACGTCGTTGGCGACGATCGCGGGCAGACGTTCGTCGGCCAGCCCGAACAGTTGCAGCAGATCCGCGCTCCAGCCGGTGCCGTCCAGGTCGGTCAGCAGCGAGCGGCTGGCCGTCGTGGCGTCGGTGACGAACTCGCCGGTCAGGCGGTGCAGCAACCACGAGTCCGAGGTGGTGACCACTCCCGATCGCTCGACGTGGCGTCGCAGCCACGCCAGCTTCGGCGCCGAGAAGTAGGGATCCAGCACCAGACCCGTGCGAGCGGCGAGTTCGTCTGCGTGCCCGGCCAACTCGGCGCAGACGGGCTCGGAGCGACGGTCCTGCCACACGATCGCCTGCGACAGCGGCGCCCCGGTCTCGGGATCCCACGCGAGGACCGTCTCGCCCTGGTTGGCCAGCGAGACCACGTCGACGGGTCGCCGCGCCCGCGCGACTGCGGCGCGACCCGCCTCCAGCACCGAGGTGAGCAGTTCGCCGGGATCCTGTTCGACCCCGCCGCCGTCGAGGTAGCGCGGGTGCACGGCGCACTCGGCGACCGCCACGATGCCGTCCGCCGGGTCCACGACGATGGCCTTCGTCCCCGACGTGCCCTGATCGATCGCGAGCACGGTCATGTCGGCTGGTCGCTGAGTTCGGCGTCGATGGAGTGCATGTCGGGCATGCGCAGACCCGCCTTGCCGCGGGTGGCCAGGAGGTACCCGAGATACGCCGCGCCGATGGCGACCATCACCAGCAGATACAGCCACGGATCGCGGAAGGACGCGTCGCGGAACAATGCCAGCTCGAAGACCAGCCACACCACGGCCACCACGATGATCGGGAACTCCCACTTGCCGAGGCTGAAACCCGCAGTGGCGGGCAGGGTTCGGCGCTTGGCGAGGTAGAGCCCGACGGTGATGGCGTAGATGATGGCGGGCAGCAGCGTCGCCGCGCCGAACAGCTTGAACAGCGCGTCGGTGCTCGTCGAGAACAGGCCGAGGATCACCGCGGAGATCACGGTCATCACCACGGTGGCATTCAGCGGGGTCTTGGTGCGCGGGGACACCTTGCGCAGCACCTGCCAGCCGGGGAACCGCTCGTCGCGAGACATGGCCCAGACCAACCGAACCCCGGTGAGCAGGATGACCAGGCCGCACGCGAAGATCGCGATCGCCACGAGGATCAGCAGGGCGGTGCCGACGAACGACCCGAGGATGTCCTGAATGACGTCGGCGACGGGGGTCCCGGATTCGGCGAGTGCGATCGGGTCGTCGACGGCGGCGGTGACCACCAGCAGGAAGAGGAAGCCCAGGATGCCCGAGGCCAGCACGGCCTGCCACATGGCGCGCGGCACGACCACCTCGGGCCGCTTCGTCTCCTCGGCCAGGTTGGCTGCCGATTCGAATCCGACGATCGTGAACGCGCCCAACAGGAATGCCAGCATCCACGGACCCGCGGCCGTCGCCTCACCGAAGCTCCAGTAGCCCTCCTGGGGTACCGCGCCGTGGGCGAAGAGGTTGTCGACGCTGAGCCGATGGGTGATGACGCCGACGATGAGCAGCAGTGCGACCAGCGCCACCATGCCGACGAGTTCGGCCGTGACCGCGAAGTTGTTGACCCGCTCGGTCCACCGGGTGGAGCCGCCGATGAGCAGCGCCTGCAACGCGAGGACCACCGCGGTGATCAGGAAGGCGGTGGCCGGCGTGCCCTCGAACGCGAACAGCGCCGGCAGCACCGTCGAGGCCACGGTGTAGTCGACGGCGATGACGACGATGGCCAGGAAGGTGAAGGAGATCCACCCGGTGATCCAGCCGAGGATGGGGTTGGCGAGCCGGGACACCCACTGGTAGGCGTAGCCGGTCACCGGGATGCGCGCGGCGAGCGCACCCAGCAGCAGTGCCACCGCCAGCTGGCCCACCACGACGATCGGCCACGTCCAGATGCCCAGCGGCCCGGACGAATTGAGCACACTGCCGTAGGTGGTGAAGATCCCGGTCGCGATGGAGACGAAGGCAAAGGCCACGGCGAACGACGCGAAGCGTCCGGTGCCGCGCTCCAGGGACTGCGTGTAGCCGAATCGAGCGACACCGGATGCGTCCACCGGTGTGGAATCATGGGACATGGATCGTGCTTTCTTGTCTGGTCTTGACTGTTCGGTCCGCGCGGGCGGTGCGCCAACACCGCCCGCACCCCTACTCGAGGTGAGGCACGCCCGTCACGCTGACAGGACGACACCTCCCGCCTCGCGGACGGCGGTCGCGATGGCGTCCGACGTGCACTCGTCGGTGATCAGGCCTGCCACGGACCGCAAGTCGCACACGCGGTGCGGTCCGATCTGCCCGAGCTTGGAGGAATCGGCGAGGATGTAGCTCGCCGCACTGTTGGCGATGATCGTCCGCCGCACGTCGACCTCGTCGAGGTGGTAGTCGGTGAGTCCGGCCGCCGCGTTGACGCCCCCGGATCCGATGAACGCGACGTCGGCGTAGACGTCGGCGAACAGTGCGCGGGCGTGCGCGCCCGCGCACGCCAGGTCGCCGCCGCGGACCCGCCCGCCGGAGACCAGCAGCTGGATGCCCTGCCTGCCCGCGAGTTCGATGGCCACCAGCAGTGATGGGGTGACGATCGTGCCGCGGAACGAGTGGGGGATGGCGCGGGCCACCTCGACCGCGCTGGTGCCGATGTCGATCACGACGGTCTGGCCGGGTTCGAGGAGATCGACCGCGAGGCGGGCCATCGCGGTCTTGGCGTGCTGGCGACGGACGGCGCGTTCCGAGAACGACGCCTCTTCGCCGGTTCCGCGACGCAGCAGGCTGGCGGCCCCGCCGTGGACGCGCCGGATGGCGCCGCGTTCCTCCAGCAGCGCCAGGTCGCGGCGAACGGTCTCGGCCGACACACCGAGCCGGCTGACCAGTTCGTCGGTGCTCACCGTGTGCGCGTCGTTGACCAGGTCGACGATGGCGTCATGCCGAGCGACGGGGAGCATCCGGAAACCTGTCTGTGGGTTTTTGACCGCTGATGACTGACAGTGTGTGATATTGACCGCAGTGCGTCAACCGGATGCGGTAAATCCCGGGTAAACGATCGAGCGCGTTTGAGCATGCCGCGATCGGGCGAACCGGCTCGCATGGAGCCGCAGCAGTCACCCCGTCAGGACCCCGAGGACGCCACCGAGGTCACCGAGGAGCAGCGTCGGCTACAGGACGAGCTGGATCATCGCAGGGGAGTGGACCCCGAAGGCCCCGGTCTGCAGCAGAGCAGACATCAGGTGGCCGACGAGACGTGAGGCGCGCGTCAGGTGTTGCGCGTCGCCCAGCCGCCGTCGTTGTCGACGAGCAGCCGGTGCAAGTCGCGGTCCCAGGCGCGGTAGCGCGCCCGGTCCACCAATCGCCGTAGCCCATAGAGCGCACCCACGACCGCCGAGAGCGCGACCAGCCAGAGCAGCACGGCAGACGCCACGGCGTCGGCGGTCGCGTCTGCAGCGGTGCGGGGGGCCTGGGTGAGCTTGCCCTGCTCGTCCAGCCACACCGGGACCTTGTCGCCGGGTCGGACGTCGCGGCTCACGCGCATCACGTCGTCGTGCGTGACGTTCTGCGACACCCATTGCACGTGCACGGTGTACCCGGGCGCCTGCGTCGGCGTCGGCGCCTTGGCGGCGCTCACCGCAGTCGCCTCCGCGGAGTGCCGCGTGGCGGCTTCCCGCGCGAACAGGGCAGCGCGCTCGGCGTCGATGACGTGGCCGAGGCCCACGCACCAGTACGCGACCAGCGCCAGCAGGACGGCGGCCAGGGCCACCGCCGTTGCCTCGAAGCGGTCCGCGCGACGGCCGAGGGAGTCCCGGCCAAACGCGCGAAATGCCCACCAGCGACGCCGGTACTTTGTTACGCGCATGTTTCGATGGTCCCGCAGGCCGCCGGGGATGGCCAAGCTGATCAGGGGCGATATCGGTCACAGGGGCGCGATGTTGGTCACCATTGCCATCGGTCGATGGCGTGGAGCACACGGGCCGGCGTGCATGCCCACGGGCAGATCCCGCCCGGACGCCCACCGCGGACGTCGTGGCCGTAGGATCGGGGCCGGCTCATCGAGTCGGTACTGCCGCGTTAGCTCAGTTGGTAGAGCGTCGCTCTTGTAAAGCGGATGTCGAGAGTTCGAGTCTCTCACGCGGCTCGGTCGTCGGACCCCGGCGGTAGCGTCGCCGCATGGCGGGCACGTGCGCCGGGTGCGGTGGGGAGCTGGCTGGGCGTCGTCGAAAGACGTTCTGCAGCAACGCGTGTCAACAGGCCCATCGCCGCCGATCGTTGCTGGCGGATTGGCTGCAGACGGGCACGTGCGGGCGCACCTCATACCAGGGCTCGCCACCTACAAGGCGCGCAACCGCGGTCGTGGCCGATACTCGCGCCGCCGGCGCTGCGCCGACGGCAAGTCCTACTGAGGGCGCGGCGGACGCCGGGGCCTCACTCCTCGATGATCCGTTGCGAGGTCACCGGCCGCGGCCCCAGCCGTCGGCCCGCGCGCCTGCCCGGCAGTGGGATCCGGTCGGCGATGTTGCTGAGTGGGTTGACCACCTGGCTCAGCGTGATCACGGCCTCGTGCAGGGCGTCGATGGTCGGCGTCAACGCCTCGAGCCCGGGCGCCAGCCGGTTGAGGGTGTCGGCGACGTCGGCCAGTTTCAGCAACGGGCCGTCGGTGGCGGTCAACGTGTCCAGCAGGCCGCCCTCGGCCAACAACTTGTCTGCCACGCCGTCCTCGCGCAGCACCCGCTCGATGAGTCCGTCGTTGGCCAGCAGTTGGTCGGCGAGGCCGCCCGGCGCGATGACCCGTGACAGTGCCCCGTCGTCGGTGGTCATGCGGTCGAGCAGACCGCCCTCCGCCGTGATCTGGTCGATCAGCCCGCCGGGCGCGACGGCCCTGGCCACGGCGCCGTTGTCGGCCGTCAGCCGATCGAGCAGCCCACCCTCGGCCGTCAGCTGGTCGACGAGCCCCCCGGGGCGCAGCAGGCGGTTGAGCGGGCCGTCGGGCGCCAGCGCCCGGCCCAGCGGGGCGTCGTCGTCCATGAGCCGCGCCAACCGGTTGGCCCGTTCGACGGCCTCGTCGAGGCCCAGGGCCCTGGCCATCGACGCCGAGCCCGCCGTGGGGCCGTCGCCCAGGCCGCGCTGCACGGTCTTGACCGTTGCGCCCGCGATCCCCAGGCTCGCGTCGGCGACGGCCAGACCGATCCGCGCAGGCGCCAAGGCCAGGTCGACCAGGCTCTTGCCGAAGTTCATCGGGCCAGTCTATGACCGTCGTCACAGTGCCCGCTGGTGCGGGTGTCAGGGGAGGCCGAGAGGATTCACAGGAATCCCACAGCGGCTGCGCAGTTCCATTTCCAGCGACGTGGAGGACATTGATAGCCATGGCGATGCCCGCGATCCCAGAATCAGTGCCCGAGGCGAGGATTCTCGTCGTCGACGACGAGACCAACATCGTCGAACTGCTGTCCGTGAGCCTCAAGTTCCAAGGCTTCGAGGTACACACGGCCTCGAGCGGCCCCGCGGCCCTCGACAAGGCCCGCGAGATCCGTCCCGACGCCGTCATCCTCGACGTGATGATGCCCGGCATGGACGGTTTCGGGGTGCTGCGCCGGCTCCGCGCCGACGGCATCGACGCGCCCGCCCTGTTCCTCACCGCGCGCGACACGCTGCAGGACAAGATCGCCGGTCTGACGCTCGGCGGCGACGACTACGTCACCAAGCCGTTCAGCCTCGAAGAGGTCGTGGCCCGGCTGCGCGTGATCCTGCGCCGCTCGGGACGCGCCGTCGAGGAACAGCGCAGCGCCCGGCTCTCGTTCGCCGACATCGAACTCGACGAGGACACCCACGAGGTGTGGAAGGCCGGTGAACCGGTCTCGCTGTCGCCGACGGAGTTCACGCTGCTGCGCTACTTCATCATCAACGCGGGCACCGTGCTGTCGAAGCCGAAGATCCTCGACCACGTGTGGCGTTACGATTTCGGCGGTGACGTGAACGTCGTCGAGTCGTACGTGTCCTACCTGCGACGCAAGATCGACACCGGCGAGAAGCGGCTGCTGCACACCTTGCGGGGCGTCGGGTACGTCCTGCGCGAACCGCGATAGGAGGCACGCTGCGCGGCAACGGCATACCGCTGCGGGTGGGACTCGTGGCGGCGACCCTGGTGTTGGTTGCGTGCGGCCTCTTGGCGTCCGGCGTCGCCGTGACGTCGATCATGCGGCACACCCTGGTCAACCGCGTCGACCAGACCCTGCTCGACGCCTCGCGCGGGTGGGCGCAGGCCCCCCGCCGCGTCCCGTCGACGCCCATCGAGGGACCGAATCCCGGACGCCCGCCGTCGGACTTCTTCGTCCGCGGCATCGATCCGGACGGCAGGGTCTGGATGGCGGTCAACGACCGGGAGGCCGAACCCGCCCTGCCGGAGAACAACGACGTGGGCCCGGTGCCCGTCACCGTCGGCTCCATCAACCACTCGAAGGTCGAGTGGCGGGCCGTGACCGTCCGCGGATTGCGCGGTGAGCTGACCACGGTGGCCATCGACCTGTCCGAGGTGCAGTCGACGGTGCGCGCGCTCACCTGGTCGCAGGTGGGCATCGGCGCTGCCGTACTCCTGGTGATCGGCATCGCGGGATACGCCGTCGTACATCGCAGTCTGCGGCCGCTCGTCGAGGTGGAGCAGACCGCGGCCGCCATCGCCGCGGGCCAGCTGGACCGCCGCATCCCCGAACGCGATCCCCGCACCGAGGTGGGCCGACTGTCGTTGGCGCTCAACGGCATGCTCGCCCAGATCCAGCGCGCCGTGGCGTCGTCGGAATCGTCGGCGGCGCAAGCCCGCACGTCGGAAGACCGAATGCGCCGCTTCATCACCGACGCCAGCCACGAACTGCGCACGCCGCTGACGACCATCCGAGGGTTCGCCGAACTCTATCGCCAAGGCGCCGCCCGCGACATCGAGCTGTTGATGCATCGCATCGAGAGCGAAGCCCAGCGGATGGGCCTGTTGGTGGAGGACCTGCTGCTGCTCGCCCGCCTCGACGCGCAGCGGCCGCTGGAGCGCAACCGCGTGGACCTGCTGTCCCTGGCCAGCGACGCCGTCCACGACGCCCGGTCCGTCGCGCCCAAGCGTTCCATCGCCATGGAGGTGTTCGACGGACCCGGTACGCCCGAGGTGCTCGGCGACGAGGCGCGACTGCGGCAGGTCCTCGGCAACCTGGTGGCCAACGCGCTGCAGCACACGCCGGAGTCGGCGAACATCGCGATCCGGGTCGGCACCGACGGTGACAGCGCCGTGCTGGAGGTGTGCGACGAGGGGCCGGGCATGACGCCGGAGGACGCCCAGCGGGTGTTCGAGCGCTTCTACCGCACCGATTCGTCGCGGACCCGCACCAGCGGCGGAACGGGCTTGGGCCTGTCGATCGTCGACTCGCTGGTGTACGCGCACGGCGGCACCGTCAGCGTCACCACCGCCCCTGGGCAGGGCTGCCGGTTCCGCGTGAACCTGCCCCGCATCGCCGACGTCGCCGTGCCGGTCGGCTAGCCGAGTTCGGCGAGCGCGGCCTTGATCTTCGCCTGCGCCTCGTCGAGCGACTCCGGTGACGGGTTCCGGTCGACGTTCGCGAACCCGAAGTCGGCGAGGTCGCGCGCCGGAAAGACGTGGACGTGCAGGTGGGGTACCTCGAGACCGGCGATGATCATGCCGGCACGGGTCGTGTCGAAGGCCTTGCAGACGGCCTTGCCGATGCGCTGCGACACCGCCTGGATGCGCGCGAACACCTCCGGATCGACGTCTTGCCAGTTGTCGATCTCCGCGCGCGGCACCACCAGCGTGTGGCCCTGCGTCATGGGTTCGATGGTCAGGAACGCCACGACGTCGTCGTCCTCGTAGACGAATCGGCCGGGGATGTCCCCGTTGATGATCATGGTGAACACGGACGCCATGACTGCCAGCATGCCAGGCGGTCGCTCGGACGGTGCGCGCTACCCGATGACGTCTGCCAGCTCCTCGACCGTCCAGGGCGGCTGGTCGTGATGGTCGCGGTAGGCGAGCAGCGCGGGCGTGGGGCGGTCGAAGCGGCCCACGAAACCGCCTGCGGCGATGAAGATCTGGCCCGTGATCGCGGCCGCCCCGTCGCTGACCAGGTACGCGTACGTCGGCGCGGCGTACTCCGGGCCCGCCGCGTCCAATGCTCCCGCCATGCTCGCGTCGTCGAGCATGCCGCGGCGGTTCAGCTCCGCGATGTGGGCCTCGTAGTCGGCGCCGGTGGACAGCCGCGTCCTGGCCCCGGGGCACACCACGTTGGCGCGCACGCCGTGCTCGCGCAGCTCGGCCGCGATGGCCATCGTCAAGCCGTTCACGCCGCCCTTGCCCGCCGGATAGCCCGTCCCGCCGTAGTCGCCGAGGTAGGCGAACGAACTGGTGTTGACGATGGCCCCGCCGCCCTGCGCGACGAGATGCGGCGCGGCGGCGCGGCACGTCTCGAAGGTGGTCAGCAGGTGTGCGTCCAGTAGCTCGCGGAACTGGCCCGACGTGACGTCGAGGATCGAAGAGCCCACAGGCTCGGCCGTGCCCGCGCAGTTCACCAGCGCGTCGATGCGGCCGAACTCGCCGACGCACGTCCGGACCAGCAGGTCGGCGACCGCGGGCTCGGCGGGGGAGCCGGCGATGCCGAGCGCCTGCTCCCCGAGCCGCGTGCCTGCCTGGCCGACGGCGTCCGGGTCGCGGCCGTTGACCACGACCCGGAAGCCCTGCGTCACCAACAGTTCGGCTACCGCGAGGCCGACGCCCCGCGTACCGCCGACGACGACGGCCGCCCGGCTCACTCCTGCCCGAACCGCATGGCGTCCATGTTCCAGTAGCCCCGCAGGTTGGTGATGAGTCCGGCGTCGTTCACGCGGTAGGTGAACACGCCGCGCACGGTGGCGGTGAAGCCGTTCGGGAACACCGTGTGCAGCACCAGGACGTAGGCGATCTCGTGAGGGGAACTCGACGGGAACGATTCCTCGCGCGTCACCGTCAGCGTGTTGGGTCCGATGTTGGCGTCGTAGAAGGCCGCTAGCGCCTCCTTGCCGCGCACGCCGGCCCCGTCGGGGTTGGTGACGGCCTCGCCGATTGGATCCTCGACCACGACGTCGTCGGCCATCAGGGCCAGCCAGCCCTCGCGGTCACCCGACTGCACGCACCTCCACGAGGCCTCCGAGGCCGCGACGACGGGACTGGTGTCGGGGCTGGTGTCGGGGCTGGTGAGGTCGGGCCCCGTCACGTCACCGGTCCGCGTCGGTGTAGCGGATGACGCCGCGGATGTTGCGGCCCTCCAGCATGTCGGTGTACCCGTCGTTGATCTGCTCGAGGCGGTATTGCCGGGTCACCATGTCGTCCAGGTTGAGCCGGCCGGCCTTGTACATCGACAGCAGCTGAGGGATGTCGTGGTGCGGGTTGCCGCCGCCGAAGATGGTGCCCTGCAAGCGCTTCTGCAGCAGGGTGAGCATCGACAGGTTGAGCTTGACGTCGTTCTCGGCCATGTTCGCCACGGCGGTCGCCACCACGGTGCCGCCCTTGGCGGTGATGTTCATGTAGTGGTCGATGTCCTCGCCCTTGAGTTCGCCGACGGTGACGATGGTCTTGTGTGCCATGCGGCCCTGGGTGACCTCGGCGACGCCGGCCATGGCGCTGAAGATGTCGGGATAGGCGTGGGTGGCGCCGAACTTCAGGGCGTTGTCGCGCTTGAACTCGACGGGGTCGACGGCGAACACGTTGCGGGCACCGGCGTTCAGCGCGCCCTGCAACGCACCGGTGCCGACGCCACCGACGCCGACGATCACGACGTCGTCGCCCGGACGCACGTCGCCGCTGCGGACCGCGGAGCCGTATCCGGTGGTGACGCCGCAGCCCACCAGGCAGGCCACCTCGAAGGGGATGCTCGGGTCGATCTTCACGACCGAACTCTTGTGCACCACCATGTACGGGCTGAAGGTGCCGAGCAGCGTCATGGGGATGACGGGCTGGCCGTTCTTGACGGCGTGGATGCGGTAGCTACCGTCGGACACCGCGGTGCCCGCGAGCAGTCCGGCGCCCAGGTCGCAGAGGTTGCGCAGCCCCTCCTGGCAGGCCGGGCACTCGCCGCAGGAGGGGATGAAGGACAGCACCACGTGGTCGCCGGGGGCGATGTGGTCGACTCCAGGACCGACCTCGGTGACGATGCCCGCGCCCTCGTGGCCGCCGAGCACGGGGAAGCCCGCCATCGGGATGTCGCCGGTCACCAGGTGGTGGTCGGAGTGGCACATCCCGGAGGCTTCCATCTGGATCTTGACCTCGTCCTTGACGGGGTCGCCGATCTCGATCTCCTCGATCGACCATGGCTGGTTGAACTCCCAGATCAGGGCGCCCTTTGTCTTCATCCGAACGTGCCTTTCACTTGAGCCGATGACCACAGACTAGAGGCATTAGTTACGTGCGTCACACCCACCCCCAATCAACTGCTTGGCCGGGTCCGTCACCAGAGGGGGACGGGGCTGGCGCCGATCGGGTAGTAGCCCGGCAGCTTCTCGCCGGCGAGGCTGCGTTCGATGCGTTTCTGCATGGTGGGCGTCAGGTCGCCGGAGGCGATGAGCTTCATGAAGGCGTGCTGCACGTGGCCGAAGTCGAAGAAGTCGCGTTGCCACTCGATGAGCAGCCGATCGTCGAGCCGGAACCAGCTGCCGCCGATGCCGTAGATCTCGTCGCGGGTGCCGTCGCCCTTGTGGGCGATCTGCTTCCAGAAACCGACGATCTCGCGCTGCTTCTCGTCGATGAGCGTCTTCTGGTACTCGTAGACCCAGTTCTCGAGGCCCTCCATCTCGAGGCCGAGGGCGATCTCCGCGATCTCCTTCTTGCCGACGCACATCACGTCTTCCTTGGGGCCGATGTTCCAGCCGTAGGTCGCGTCGTCGGTGTAGAACTCCGCCAACGGCGTCCAATCGCCCGCCTGCTCGGCCTCGCGATTGGCTTGGAGCCAGCGCTGCACCCAGTCTTCCAGTTGTTCGCGGGACGCCATCGTCACTCCTTCTCGTCGGTGTTTCATGGTCGGTCTCCTCACCTTCGCTCGTGCCTCGCTCAGGTTTCGTCGACCTCCGTGATGGACAGGGCTCGGGTGGGGCACATCTCGACGGCCGACTCGACGGCGTCGCGAAGCTCGTCGGGTGGCTCGGGGTCCAGGATCTCGACCGCGCCACGCTTGGGCACCCGGAAGACCTCGGGCGCCTCCAGTTCGCACATGGCGTGGCCCTGGCACAGGTCGTCGTCGAGTTCGATGCGGTAGCAGCCCATCTCGCGGCTATCCCCGGACTCGCCTGCGATACCGCACCGTCGCCGGGCGCGCCAACTGCACGACCATCTTCGAATGGTCGTTGCGATAACTCTCCGGCGGCTGCGCCATCTCGAACTCATACTCGCGCAGCAGGACCGAGAAGATCGCCTTGATCTGCATCTGCGCGAACGCGGCGCCGACGCAGCGATGCTTGCCCGCCCCGAACGGGATCCACGTCCAGCGGTTGAGCAGATCCTCCTGGCGGGGCTTGTCGTAACGGTCGGGCTCGAAGGCATCGGGGTTGGGGAAGTCCTCGGGGATCCGGTTGGAGATCGCCGGCGAGGCCGCCACCATCTGCCCCGCGTGGATCGGGTGGCCGCCCACCACGAACTCGTCCTTGGCCACCCGCATCAGGATGATCAGCGGCGGATGCAGTCGCAGGGTCTCCTTCAGCGCGTTGTCGAGCTTCGGGATCTGGCGCAGCGCGTGGAAACTCACCTCCTGGCCGTCGGCGTAGAGATCGTCGAGTTCCTGCTGGACCTGCGCGTAGTACTCGGGGTGGCGCAGCAGTTCGATGAGCGTCCAGCTCGACGTGCCCGAGCTGGTGTGGTGCCCGGCGAACATCAGCGAGATGAACATGCCCGTGACCTCGTTGGCCGAGAACCGGGGATTGCCTGCGTCGTCCTTGATCGACACCAGCACGTCGAGCAGGTCGCGATCGGCCTTGTCGGAGGGCGGATCGGCGATGCGGCCCGCCATCACCTCGTCGACCAGCGCCACCAGGTTGGCCCGGGCCTCGTCGCGGATGCGGAAGCTCTCGATGGGCAGGTACGGGTCGACGTAGCAGAGCGGATCGGTGCCCCGCTCCAGCAGGTGGTAGTAATCGGCGAACCGCGAGTCCAGCTGGTTGCGGAACTTCAGCCCGATCAGGCACGCCGTGGAGGTGTAGATGGTCAGCTCGGCGAAGAAGTCGAGCAGGTCGATCTCACCGGTGTCGCCCCAGTCCTGCGTCATGCGCCGCACTTCGTTCTCGATGGTGGCCGCGTGCCCCTTCATCTGCTCACCGCGAAGCGCGGTGTTGTGCAGCATCTCCGCGCGGCGCTCCGGATCGGCGTCGAAGACCACGCCCTCGCCGAAGATCGGCGTCATGAACGGATACGCCTCGGCCTGGTTGAGTTCACCGTCGCTGGACCGGAAGAAGAATTCGTTGGCCTCCGCTCCGGACAGCAGCACCACCTGCTTGTCGGCCAGTTGGAACCAGCCGACGTCGCCGCATTCCTGCCGCACCCGGTGCATCAGCCCGATGGGATCGGTGCGGAACTCCTCGAGGTGACCGTGTTCCTCTTCCTCGCCGCCGGAGACGCGGGGGACGATGGTGGCAGTCACTGCTTTCCCATCCCTTCTTCGCCGAGCGCCAACTTCTGGCGGTCCTTCGTCGCCGCCAACGGCGCCTCGGGTTGTAATTCCATGTTGGCGACGAAGCCGCCGCGCGGGGTCTCGGCGACGAACGTGATGGCGCGCGCGAGATCGGTTGCGCGCAGGAAGTAGTCGTGGCGCGCCTGGCCCCACTTGGCCCAGTCCTCGAGTGCGGGGCCGATCTGTTCGGCCGGGAGGCTCCAGCCCATCGAGGTCTTGGTGGGTCCGGGATGCACGATGGACGCGCGCACGCCAGTGCCCTCCAGCTCCATCTGCAGGTTGTTCACCATGGCCACCAGCGCCGCCTTGGCGGCGCCGTAGGCACCCATGTGGGGTCGCTGACGCAGCGCCACTTCGGAGCCCACGAAGATCAGGTCACCGCGTTGGCGTTCGAGCATCCCCGGAAGTACGGCCGCCGCAAGGCGATTGGCGCCGACGAGATGAATCTGCAGCTGCGAGTCGAACTGCTCGGTGGTGATCTCCGCCAGCTTGCCGAAGTAGGTGTCGCCGGCGCCTGCGACCAGCACCTCGATGTCGCCGAGCGCCGCGCGGGCCTGTGCCACGAACGACGACACCGAGTTGGGGTCGGTGACGTCGAGGTGAAAGCCGACGGCCTCACCGCCGTCGGCGTTGATCTTGCCGACCAGGTCGTCGAGCTTCTCGACGCGGCGGGCCCCCAGCGCGACGGGGAACCCGCGCGCGGCGAGTTCGATCGCGGTGGCCTCGCCGATGCCTGCGGACGCGCCGGCGACGATGGCGGGCCGGCGTTCGGGTAGTGGTGCGAAGCGGGGCATGAAGAACCTCTCGGGCCGCTCAGCGGGCGTGGACGGTGATGGGCAGGTGGGCGAAGCCACGGACGTTGCTGGAGTGCACGCGCACCGCGTTCGCCTCGTCGACCTCGTAGCCGCGGATGCGCTGGAACAGTCCGGCCAGGGCCACGCGGGCCTCCATGCGGGCCAGGTGCGCCCCCAGGCAGAAGTGCGCGCCGCTGCCGAAGCTCATCAGCTTCGACCCGATGTCGCGGCCGATGACGAAGTCGTCGGGCCGGTCGAACACCCGCTCGTCGCGATGCGCCGAACCGGGCAGCAGCAGCATCACGTCGCCGTCGGGGATCGTGGTGTCGTAGAGCTGGAGGTCGCCGACCACCGTGCGCGCCAGGATCTGGCTGGACGTGTCGTAGCGCAGGGTCTCCTCGACCCACGCCGGGACGAGGTCCAGGTCGTCGTAGACGGGGCGGAGCTGGTCGGGGTTGCGGTGCCCCCAGAAGGCAGCGTTGGCAAGGAGTTTGGTGGTGGTCTCGTTGCCGGCGATCACCATCAGGAACATGAACCCCAGCACCTCGTCGTCGGTGAGGCGGTCACCGTCGATCTCGGCTTCGAGCAGGGCCGTGGTCAAGTCGTCCGACGGCGCGCGACGCCGCTGCGCCACCATCTCCTGGTAGTAGACGATGAGGTTCAGCGATGCCTCGATGGCCTCGGGGGGGACGTCGGTGACCCCCTCGTCGCGATGCATCACGCCGTCGGCCCACGCGCGCACCTGGACGCGGTCCTCCTCGGGGACGCCCATCAGCTCCGAGATGACGTCCATGGGCAGCTTGCCCGCGAACTCGTCGACGTAGTCCACGGTGGCTCCGGCGGCGGCCATCTCGAGCATGACGTCCAGGTGCTTGACCGCGATCTGGGTGACGCGTGGCTCGAGTTCGCGGATGCGTCTCGGCGTGAAGCCCTTCGACACCAGCGTGCGCAGCCGCAGGTGCGCGGGATCGTCCATGGCCAGGAAGCTCATGGTCTTGGCGGCGTGCGGTCCACGGGACGCCGGATCCAGCGAGACGCCGAACTTGTTGGACAGCGTGGTGCTGTTGCGGAACCCGGTGAGCACGTCGGCATGCCGCGACAGCGCCCAGAAACCGAGGTCGCCGTTGCGGTACAGCGGCGCCTCGTCGCGCAGCCGCTGGTAGTACGGGTACGGATCCTCGTGGAAGTCGTAGTCGTACGGGTCCAAGACGACGCCGGGGGGTTGGGTGACGGTCATCTAGCGGGCCTCTCCGACGATCAACCCGACGACGTAGGACAGTCGATCGGCGATCTGGTGGTAGGTGAACGCGCCGCTGCCGGCATTGGTCAGCGCGCCGAAGAACGTCATCTCGAGGGCCGACACCACGCGGGGGTCGGCGTCGGGGCCCACCGACGACCGGATGCGCCGGTGGATCTCGCCGCCGATGCGGTCGCGCACCTTGCGCACCGTGGGGTCGGTGCCGGTGAGCAGGGCGGTGGTGCAGGCGGCCGCGACCTCCGGCTCGTCGGCGACCGTGAGTGCCAGGGCGCGCAACGTCTTCTCGACGCGAACGGCCATCGAATCGTTGACGTCGGTGAAGTAGGGCACCTGCCTGACCAGGTCGAGGTAGACCTCGGCGATCAGGTGGTTCTTGGACGAGAAGTAGGTGTAGGCGGTCGCGGGGGCCACCTTGGCCCGCGCGGCGACCGCGCGCACCGTCAGGTCGGCATAGGACGATTCGCGCAGCATCTCCACGCCCGCCGTCAGCACCTTGCGGAACGTTTCCTCCTGGCGCCGGTTGCGTGGCGTGTCGCCGACGTCATCCGTGATCGCGGCCATCGCATCGCTGGACACGTGTCCAAGTTATCGGACGGAGGCCACCGAGACAAGAACGCCCGGTGAATACCGTTGTTCGATGGTGTTTTTCCCACCGAAGCGGCGGTCGGCGGAACGTGCACCCTTGCCCATGGGCCGTGACCGCGGTTAGGGTGCGACGAGACCCCGTCGGACAGTTGTCCAGGTTCGGCGGGCCGAATGGGAGAGGGGAACCCGGATGGCTCTGCTCGCCGAGCGCGAGAGCGCTCTGCTGATCGACGGGCGGTTGCTGCCCGGCGGCGCCGGGACGTTCCCGACGATCAATCCGGCCACCGAGGAGACCCTCGGCGTGGCCGCCGACGCCACGGCCAAGGACATGGACGCCGCCATTGGTGCCGCGCGGCGGGCGTTCGACGAGACCTCCTGGTCCACCGACGTCGACCTGCGGGTGCGGTGCATCCGACAGCTGCGGCAGGCGATGCGCGACCACACCGAAGAGCTGCGCGAGCTGACGATCGCGGAGGTCGGGGCCCCGCACATGCTGACCGCCGGGGCCCAATTGCAGGGACCGGTCGAGGATCTCGGCTTCTGCGCCGACACCGCCCGGGACTACGCCTGGTCGACCGATCTCGGCATCGCCGCCCCCATGGGCATCAAGACCCACCGGACGATCGCCCGCGAGGCCATCGGCGTGGTCGGCGCCATCACGCCGTGGAACTTCCCGCATCAGATCAACCTGGCCAAGCTGGGCCCCGCGCTGGCGGCGGGCAACACCGTGGTGCTCAAGCCTGCACCCGACACACCCTGGGCCGCAGCGGTTCTCGGTGAGCTGATCGTCGAACACACCGACATCCCGGCGGGCGTGGTCAACATCGTCACCGCCAGCGATCACGCGGTGGGCGCCCTGCTGTCCACGGACCCCCGGGTCGACATGGTGTCGTTCACCGGTTCCACCACCACCGGCCGCGCCGTGATGGCCGATGCCTCGGCAACGCTGAAGAAGGTGTTCCTGGAACTCGGCGGCAAGTCGGCGTTCCTGGTGCTCGACGACGCGGATCTCGGCGGCGCCTGTGCCATGGCCGCTTTCACCGCCTCGATGCACGCGGGCCAGGGATGCGCGATCACGACCCGCCTGGTGGTGCCACGGGCCACCTACGACCAGGCCGTCGAAGCGGCCGCCGCGACCATGGCGGGCCTCACGCCCGGTGACCCGACCAACCCGGGCACCGTGTGCGGCCCGGTGATCTCGGCGCGGCAGCGCGAACGCATCGAGGGGTATCTGGCGTCGGCCCGCGATGCCGGCGGCAGATTCGCCTGCGGCGGCGGCAGACCCACCGATCGTGACGCCGGCTTCTTCGTGGAACCGACGGTCATCGCCGGCCTGGACAACACTGCCAGGGTGGCCCGTGAGGAGATCTTCGGTCCCGTGCTCACCGTCATCGCCCACGACGGCGACGACGACGCGGTGCGCATCGCCAACGACTCGCCGTACGGCCTGTCCGGCACGGTGTTCTCCGGCGACGACGAGCGCGCACGGCGGATTGCCGCGCGACTGCGCGTCGGCACCGTGAACGTCAACGGCGGTGTCTGGTATTCGGCCGACATGCCGTTCGGCGGCTACAAGCAGTCCGGCATCGGCCGGGAGATGGGCATCGCGGGTTTCGAGGAGTACCTCGAGATCAAGGCCATCGCCACCGCGGCGCACTAGCCGTCACGACCAGCGAGGAGAACCAGTGGGTACGTACGAAGGGTTCACGGACAAGGTGGCCATCGTCACCGGCGCAGGGGGAGGCATCGGGCAGGCCTACGCCGAGGCGCTGGCTCGCGAGGGAACCGCGGTGGTCGTCGCCGACATCAACGTCGAGGGCGCCCGGAAGGTCGCCGACGGCATCGCGGGCGAGGGCGGCACCGCGCTGGCCGTGCGTGTCGACGTCTCGGACCCGGAATCGGCCAAGGACATGGCCGCTCGGACCCTCTCGGAGTTCGGCGGCATCGACTACCTGGTCAACAACGCGGCCATCTTCGGCGGCATGAAGCTCGACTTCCTCATCACCGTCGATTGGGACTACTACAAGAAGTTCATGAGCGTGAACCTCGACGGAGCGCTGGTGTGCACGCGGGCGGTGTACCGCAAGATGGCCAAGCGCGGCGGCGGGGCGATCGTCAACCAGTCGTCGACCGCGGCGTGGCTGTACTCGAACTTCTACGGGTTGGCCAAGGTGGGCATCAACGGCCTCACCCAGCAATTGGCCACCGAGCTGGGCGGGCAGAACATCCGCGTCAACGCCATCGCCCCCGGGCCCATCGACACCGAGGCCAACCGGACCACGACGCCGCAGGAGATGGTGGCCGACATCGTGAAGGGGATCCCGTTGTCGCGCATGGGTGAACCAGAGGACCTCGTCGGCATGCTGCTGTTCCTGCTCTCGGATCAGGCCAAGTGGATCACCGGCCAGATCTTCAACGTCGACGGCGGGCAGATCATCAGGTGAGTGCCGACCTGCTGCTGGGTTACGTGGGCCTGGGCAACCAAGGCGCGCCGATGGCGCGTCGACTCGTCGACTGGCCCGGCGGGTTGGTCGTCTTCGACGTGCGCGCCGAGGCCACCGCGCCGCTGGCGCAACTGGGGGCCCGGGTGGCCGACGACCTCGCCGCCGTGGCGGCCGCCGACGTGATCAGCGTGACCGTACTCACCGATGCCCAGGTGCGCGACGTCGTCGGCGAGATCGCCGGCCACGCGCGGCCCGGCACCGTCGTCGCCATCCACTCGACGATCGAACCCGAGACCGCCGCCGAACTGGCCGAACGACTGCGCCCCAGCGGAATCCACGTCGTCGACGCGCCGGTCAGCGGCGGCGCAGGCGCGGCCGAGGCGGGGGAGCTGGCGGTGATGGTGGGCGCCGACGACGACGCCTACGAGCGGGTCAAGCCGGTGTTCAAGAAGTGGGCGTCGATGGTGGTGCGGGCCGGCGAGCCCGGCGCGGGTACGCGGATGAAGTTGGCGCGCAACATGTTGACCTTCATCGGGTTCGCCGCGGCATGCGAGGCGATGCAGCTGGCACAGGCCTCGGGCATCGACCTGCAGAAGCTGGGCCGCGTGGTGCGCCACAGCGACGCGCTCAGCGGCGGGCCTGGGGCGATCATGGTGCGTGACGACACGTCGCCGTTGCCGCCCGAACACTTCCTGCACGACATGTTCGTGCACACCCGGGGGTTGGGGGAGAAGGACCTGAGGCTGGCGATCGGGCTCGGCGAGAGCACCGACGTCGACCTGCCCCTGGCGCGCATCGCGTTGCAGAACTTGGCCGCCGGGCTCGGCGTGCCGCACGAGGAGGAGTGACCCCGATGGACGAGCTGCGCCGCAAGGGCCTGGCGAAGATGAACGACGTGTACGGGTGGGAGATGCCCAACATCGAGGGCGACCCGTTCTTCGACCTCACCGTCGACCACCTGTTCGGCACCATCTGGTCCAAGCCGGGCCTCTCGATGCGGGACAAGCGGTTGATGACGCTGTCGGTGGTGACGGCGCTGGGTCTGCAAGACCTCGCCGAGGTGCAGGTGAACGCGGCCCTGCTCAACGGCGAGCTGTCCGAGGACGAGCTGAAGGACGTCGCGATCTTCCTCACCCAGTACGTCGGGTTCCCGCTGGGTTCCGGACTCAACGGCACCATCTCGAAGGTGGCCGCCAAGCGCCGCAAGGCCGCCGAGCGTGGCGCCGCCGAAGACCGCAAGGCCAACGCCAACGCCGCGGTGAAGATGAACACGGGCGCGACGCTCGATGACGAGTAGGTACGCGGCGCTCTCGCGCGCCGAACTCGCGACGCTGGTCCCCGAACTGCTGCTCATCGGGCAGCTGATCGACCGCGCCGGAATGGCCTGGTGCATCTCCGAGTTCGGCCGTGAGGAGATGCTGCGGATCGCCATCGAGGAGTGG
Organism: Mycobacterium sp. DHQP2018-32-09; assembly: GCF_058148405.1. Lineage (NCBI taxonomy): Bacteria > Bacillati > Actinomycetota > Actinomycetes > Mycobacteriales > Mycobacteriaceae > Mycobacterium > Mycobacterium sp. DHQP2018-32-09. The sequence continues at coordinate 34,530 of NZ_JBYVYK010000028.1, forward strand.
GCCGGCGCCAGTCCGCTCTACACCAGGAGGATGCAGCGCGCGCTGAAGTACGAGGGCGTGGACGTCATCACCATCTTCAAGGGGCTGCAGCTCGACATCGGCGCCCCGCCGCAGTTCATGGACTTCCGCTACACCGTGCACGACCGCTGGCACGGTGAGTTCCACCTCGACCACTGTGGCGCGCTGCTGGACGTCGAACCGATGGGTGACGACTACGTGCGCGGCATGTGCCACGACATCGAGGACCCGACGTTCGACGCGACGGCGCTGGCGACCAACCGTCGCTGCCAGGTGCGCCCCATCCATCGGCCGCCGCGCGCGCCCGCCGACCGGCACCCGCACTGCGCCTGGACGGTGACCATCGACGACGCCCACCCCGAGGTGGGCTTCATCCCCCAACTCGACGTCGTGGGGGCCAGCCGGGCCCACCAGACCCGGTTGGCCGACATCGATCCCGACGACGAGGGATTGGCCGACTACGCCGGACCGCTGCTGTCCGACGTGGACTTCGGTGCGTTCTCGCACTCGGCGCTGGTACGCATCGCCGACGAGGTGTGCCTGCAGATGCACCTGCTGGTGCTGTCGTTCAACCTCGCGGTCCACGCGAGGAGCGGTGGCGACGAGGCGCGGGAGACCGCGATCCGCTACAAGGCGCTCACCGGCATCGCAGGCGTGGCCGCCGAGCGCATCCACCGAGCGCTCGGACTGCCCGCGGACGCCGTGGGGGCCCTGCGCGTGCTCGAGCTGCATCCGCTGCTCAACCCGGCGGCCTACGTGTCGGTGGACGTCGAGCCGGGCTTCGTGCGGGTGCGGCACTCGCCCGCGCACGACGACGGCGCCTGGGTGTCGCTCTGCTCGCCGGTGGCCGACCGGCCGCTGCAGGCCATCGTCGCGGCGGTCGATCCGTACCTGCGCGCCGAGGTGGTGGGCGCGGCGACGGACTGGACGGTGCGGGTGGTGCACGCCGACACGGCGGCCGACGAACTCCCCGAGGTCGCGGTGTGCAAGTTCTCCGGGGGTGCCAACTGGGTGTTCGAGGAGCGGAAGTCGTTGCCGCTCACCGTCGTCTAGGCTTCCCCTGCCGCGGCGACCGCGACCCACCGGCGCAGGTAGTGCCGGAGCGCGGCGCCGGTGCGCGGTGGCCGGCCCGGGTCGATGACGAAGGACTGAATGGTGCGCAACAGGTGCTCGGCCAGTTCGTCGAGTTCGTGACCGGCGAACCCGTGGGCGACCCAGTCGACGTCGAAGCGGCGCACCATCTGCCCGGCGAATCCGCGGGCGACGTCCGAGGTCACGCCCTCGGTGTGCGCGTCGGCGCGGCCCGGCACGATCAGCAGCCCGATGTGCTTGTCCTTCGGCAGCCACTCCAGCGCCGTCGCGACGGCCTCGGTGACCGCGTCGACGGGATCGTGGATGCCCGCGACGTGTGCGGCGACGCGATCGAGGAAGTCGTCGGCGGCGTGCACGGCCGCGGCCACCAGCAGGGCGTCGGTGCTGGGGAAGTAGCGGTACACGGTCTGACGCGTCACCCCGAGCGTGCGGGCCACGTCGGCGATCGAGATGTCCGCCCCGCGCTCGTCGATGGCGTCGGCGGCGGCGTGCAGGATGCGCGCGACGGCTTCGTCGTCGCTCGCGGGCGCCGAGCCCGACCAGCCATGGGTACGCACCCGGGAATGGTACCCGCTGCGTGGTGGCGCCCGATGCCGGTTCAGCCCTGGTAGGACACGGGCAGATCCTTGACGCCGTTGATCCACCCGGATCGCAGCCGTTGCGGTTCACCGAGTTTCGTGATGTCGGGAATCTGATTGGCGATCTCGTCGAAGATCAACCGGATCTCCATGCGGGCCAGGTTGGCGCCGATGCAGAAGTGGGCGCCGTTGCCGCCGAAGCTCAAGTGCGGGTTGGGATTCCGCGTGATGTCGAATGCGAAGGGGTGCTCGAAGACGGTCTCGTCGAAGTTCGCCGAACTGTAGAACAGCCCGACGCGCTGCCCGGCCTTCACGACGACGTCGCCGAACGGCACGTCGATCAGCGCGGTGCGTTGGAAGCAGTGCACCGGGCTGGCCCAGCGGATGATCTCGTCGACCGCGGTCGCGGGGCGCTCGCGCAGGAACAGCTCCCACTGGTCGGGATGCTCGAAGAACGCGTTCATGCCGTGCGTCATGGCGTTTCGCGTGGTCTCGTTGCCCGCCACGGCCAGCAGGATGACGAAGAACGCGAACTCCACGTCGCTGATGGCCTCGCCGCCGTCCTCGGCCTGCACCAGGCGGGTGACGATGTCGTCGCTGGGGCTGCGGCGGCGCTCCTCGGCCATGCCGTAGGCGTAGCCCATCAGCTCGGCGTTGGCCGTCGTCGGATCCGAGTCGAAGTCGGGGTCGTCGGTGTTCATGATGCAGTTCGACCAGTGGAACAGCCGCTCGCGGTCGGACTCCGGTACGCCGATCAGGTCGGCGATGGCCTGCAGGGGCAGCAGCGTGGCGACGTCGTCGACGAAGTTGCCGCTGCCCTTCTCGGCGGCATCGGCCACGATGGCACGTGCCGATTCGGCGAGCGTCGCCTCCAGCGTGGCGACGGCGCGCGGGGTGAACAGGCGCGACACGATCTTGCGCAACCGGGTGTGCTCGGGGGCGTCGTGGTTGATCAGCAGGGCCTTGGTGAGGTCCAGCTGCTCCTTGGTGACTCCGTCGGGCAGACGCATGACCGCGCCCTTGGCGTTGGTGGACCACGCGTCGCCGTTGCGGGAGATGGCCTTCACGTCGTCGTGGCGGCTGACCACCCAGTAGCCGCCGTCGTCGAAGATCGACTCCTCCTGGGCGTTCCACCAGACGGGCGCGGTCTTCCGCAGGCGCGCGAACTCCTCCACGGGGATGCCGCGAAGCAGGACGTCGGGGTCGGTGAAGTCCCACCCGGGGGGAAGGAGGGGGGCGGGTATGGAAGGGGGCACGGGAGGGGGCATGGAAGCGGGCATGGAAGAGGGCACGGAAGCGGGCATGGAAGAAGGCGTGGTCGTCATGGCGAACTCCTTCGTGTGACGTACGGCACGTTCGACTAGACCATACACCTTGTCGAGATATGTATGCCCGAGGCCGGGGCGCTACTGTGACACGCGTGCACGTCCTCGTCATAGGCTCCGGCGCCCGCGAACATGCCCTGCTCCTGGCGTTGCGCCGCGACCCCGAGGTGACCGGCCTGGCCGTCGCCCCGGGCAACGCGGGAACGGCTGGCATCGCCGACCAGCACGACGTCGACGTGACCTCCAGCGCCGAGGTGGTGCACCTCGCCCAACGTCTGGGCACCGATCTGGTGGTCATCGGTCCCGAGGTGCCACTGGTCCTCGGCGTCGCCGACGCCCTGCGCGAGGCGGGGATCGCCTGCTTCGGGCCGTCCAAGGACGCCGCCCGCATCGAGGGCTCCAAGGCCTTCGCCAAGGACGTCATGGACGCCGCCGGGGTGCGCACCGCCCGCAGCGAGATCGTGGACAACCCAGCACATCTCGACGCCGCGCTGGACCGCTTCGGGCCGCCGTCCGGGGAGGCGGCGTGGGTGGTCAAGGACGACGGCCTGGCCGCGGGCAAGGGCGTGGTGGTGACCGCCGATCGCGACGCCGCGCGCGTGCACGCCGCAGGCCTGCTGGACGCCGGGCATCCCGTCCTCCTCGAATCCTTCCTCGACGGTCCCGAGGTCAGCCTCTTCTGCATCGTCGACGGTGACACCGTGGTGCCGCTGCTCCCCGCCCAGGACTTCAAGCGCGTCGGCGACGGCGACACCGGGCCCAACACCGGCGGCATGGGCGCCTACGCGCCGCTGCCCTGGCTGGCCGACGGCACGGTCGAGGCCATCGTGTCCGACGTCGTCGCCCCCGTCGCCGCCGAGATGGTGTCCAGGGGTTGCCCGTTCAGCGGCCTGCTGTACGCCGGGCTGGCCATGACGTCGAACGGCCCCGCCGTCGTGGAGTTCAACTGCCGATTCGGCGACCCGGAGACCCAGGCCGTCCTGGCGCTGCTGGACAGCCCCCTGGGTCAGGTGCTGCGCGCCGCGGCCACCGGGAACCTGGCCGCCCAGCCGGCCCTGCGGTGGCGCGACGGCGCCGCCGTCACCGTGGTGCTCGCGGCCGAGAACTATCCGGGCAGGCCCCGCGTCGGCGACCCGATCACGGGGTCGGAGGCCGAGGGCGTCCTGCACGCGGGGACGCGGCGCGACGACGGCGTCGTGGTCTCCTCCGGAGGTCGGGTGCTGTCGGTGGTCGGCACCGGCGCCGACCTCGCGGCCGCGCGTGACCAGGCCTACGCCCGAATCAACGGAATCCGGCTGGCGGGCAGCCACTTTCGCACCGACATCGGCCTGGCCGCAGCCGAAGGCCGACTCGGCTAGGCGACGAGGAGCGGGGCCATCCAGGAGATCTCGGCGGGCAGCTGGGAACTCCAGAACGCCCCGTCGTGCCCGCCGGGAGAAAAGCCGCCCGCAGGCGGATGAGGCAGCTGCGCGATGAACTGCTTGGTGGCCGAGTAGAACGGGTCGTCGTCGCCGCATTCGACGCGGATCGGAATCGAGTTCAGCGCAGGCATTCCCCACACGCTGTTGGCCGCATAGTCATCCGCACCGTCGAACGCACCCGGCGCCGTCGCGCCCGACGACGTCCACAGCGCCGGGCTCACCGCGCAGATCGCCGCCGTGCGCGCCGGGCCCAGCCGCCCGCCCAGCAGCAGCGCGCCGTAACCACCCATCGACCAGCCGAGGAACCCGACGCGCGACGTGTCGAGGCCCTGCCCCGACAACATCGGCAGCAGCTCGTCGAGCACCATGGCGCCGGAGTCCTCACCCGAGGCGCGCCGATGCCAATACCCGCCCCCGCCGTCGACGGCCACCACCGCGAAGGGCGGCAGCCCGGCGGCCACGGCCTGCGCCAGACCGCCCTCGACACCGCCGGCCATCACCCCCGCCGCGTCCTGCCCCTTGCCGTGCAGGGCGATCACCGGGCGCAGCGGCGCGGTCTGCCCCGGCGGCCGCGCGATGGCCCAGTTCGTGGTCACCCCGCCGCGCGCGGCGGACACGAACGACCCGGTGGTGTACGTCGGCGCGGGGGCCGCCGTGGCCGTCGGCGACCCCAGGGTCAACCCCACGGCCGAGGACACCGCACACGCGCCGGCGGCACCGGCGCCCAGGCGCAACAGCGTGCGCCGGCTCAGATCAGACACGACCGACATCATGCCAAAGCCACGGGGAGTCATCGAATGGCTGAGTAGCAGCTGATGATTGGCCGAAAGCGTCATGACGTGACCCCGCGGCTGGCAGCATGTTCACCGTGACGGCAGCGGTCACCCCGAAGGGGGAGCGGCGACGGTACGCGCTCGTCAGCGCGGCCGCCGACCTGCTGTGCGAAGGCGGCTTCGACGCCGTCCGGCACCGCGCCGTCGCCCGTCGCGCGGGGCTGCCGCTGGCCTCCACGACCTACTACTTCTCCTCCCTCGACGACCTCATCGCCAAGGCCGTCGAACACGTCGGCAGCCGCGAGTCCGAGAAGCTCAACCTGCGCGTCGCCGGGCTGTCCCGCCGCAAGCGCGGCGCCGAGTCCACGGCCGACGTCCTGGTCGACCTGCTGGTCGGCGACGGCCCCGGTTCGAGCGACTCCGAGGAACTCATCTCGCGCTACGAGCGCTACATCGCCTGCGCGCGCCAACCCGCGTTGCGCGACGTCCAACGCCAGATGATGAAGAAGCGCGCCGACGCGGTCGTCGAGGTCGTCGAGCGGTCCGGCCGCGCCGTGCGGGAGGAACTGGTCACCGCCCTGGTGTGTGCCGTCGACGGCGCCGTGGTGGCATCGCTCGTCGGCGTCGGAGAGGGCGCCCGCGCCGCCGCCCGCGCCACCCTGGTCGAGGTCATCGACGTGCTCGCTCCACTGGACGCCTCGGGAGTTTGACCGGCGCGCCCCATGGCTACCTAGGCAGGCGATGAACAGCACTCTGGGCGGCACCCTGGGCAGCACCCTGGCCAACGCCCTCGACGTTGCCCTCGACCGCTCGCTGATCGGCTACACCAAGCTGGGATCCGCGCTGCGTCGGGCGTGGTGGCCCGCCGACCCACCGCTGCAGGCACTGGCGGGCAAGCGCGTCGTGGTCACCGGAGCCACGTCGGGCATCGGCGAGGCGATGGCCGTGTCGTTCGCCCGCCTGGGCGCCACCGTGCACCTGCTGGGCCGCAACCCCGACAAGGTGCGCCACAGCGCGGGTGTGGTCCGCGGACTGGTGCCCGGCGCCGTCGTCATCGAAGAGGTATGCGACGTCGGCGACCTCGACGCCGTCCGGGCCTGGACCGACGACCTGGCGTCGCGCATCGACTCCCTGACCGGGCTGGTGCACAACGCCGGCGCCATGCCCAAGACCCGAGCCGAGACCCCGCAGGGGCACGAGACCCAACTGGCCGTGCACGTCCTGGGCCCGCACCTGATGACCGAGCGGTTGCTGCCCCTGCTGCGGGCCGCAGGCGGGGCCGGCGGGGCTTCGGTGGTGTTCGTGTCCTCCGGAGGGATGTACAGCGCCGGGCTGTCTGCCGACGATCTCGAATCCACCGCCGGCGACTACGACGGGGTGCGGGTGTATGCGCGCACCAAGCGGATGCAGGTGGTGCTCGCCGACGCCTGGGCCCGACGCCTCGCGGACACCGACGTGCGGGTGGAGAGCATGCATCCCGGCTGGGCCGAGACGCCCGGCGTCGCCGAGGCGTTGCCGACCTTCCGCAGCATCACCGCACCGCTGCTGCGCGACACCACCGACGCCGCCGACACCGCGGTGTGGCTGGTGGCGGTGCGGCCCCCGTCGCGGCCGGGACACTTCTGGCACGACCGCGCACAACGCCCCACCACCTTCGGATGGCAGCGGTCGCACGACGCTCGCGAGGTCGCGCGATTCCTCGACGCGGTTGCGGCGAACACCGATACCACCAGAAACTGGTCGACACCAGGTGACTGACGGCAGAGGAGCGCACATGACCCAACCCGATATCGCCGAGTCCGAACCTCAGCTCAAGCGGGTCATGGGCCCGGGGCTGCTCCTGCTGTTCATCGTCGGCGACATCCTGGGCACCGGCGTGTACGCGCTCACCGGCCAGGTGGCCGGCGAAGTCGGCGGCGCCGCATGGCTGCCGTTCCTCATCGCGTTCGCCATCGCGACCGTCACCGCGTTCTCCTACCTGGAGCTGGTCACCAAGTACCCGCAGGCCGCCGGTGCAGCGCTCTACGCGCACAAGGCCTTCGGCATCCACTTCTTCACGTTCCTGGTGGCATTCGTCGTGATGTGCTCGGGCATCACGTCGGCGTCCACCGCATCGCAGGCATTCGCCGCCAACTTCCTCAAGGGCTTCGGCCTCGGCGAGGAGAAGCTGGCGGTCGCCGCCATCGCGCTGGCCTTCATGGCCGTGCTGGCGGCCATCAACTTTCGCGGCGTCAGCGAGAGCGTCAAGCTCAACGTGGTGCTCACCATCGTCGAGATCACCGGCCTGGGCGTGGTGATCCTCGTCGGCCTGTGGGCGTTCACGCAGGGCGGTGACTTCGACCTGTCCCGGGTGATGGTGTTCGACAGCGAGGAGGAACGCAGCACGTTCGTCGCCATCACCGCCGCGACGTCGCTGGCGTTCTTCGCGATGGTCGGATTCGAGGACTCGGTCAACATGGCCGAGGAGACCAAGGACCCGGTGCGGGTGTTCCCCCGAGTGTTGTTGACCGGCCTGACGATTGCCGGCATCGTCTACGTCCTGGTGTCCATCATCGCGGTGGCCCTGGTGCCCATCGGCGACCTGCGCACCAGCTCGACGCCGCTCGTCGACGTCGTCGAGGCCGCCGCACCCGGCCTGCCCATCGACGAGATCTTCCCGTTCATCACCATGTTCGCGGTGTCCAACACCGCACTGATCAACATGCTGATGGCCAGCAGGCTCATCTACGGCATGGCCCGCCAGCACGTGCTGCCGCCCGTCCTCGGCACCGTGCACCGCACCCGGCACACGCCGTGGGTGGCCATCCTGTTCACCACCGTGATCGCGTTCGGGCTCATCCTCTACGTGTCGGCATTCGCCAGCAAGTCGGCGGTCTCCGTGCTCGGCGGCACCACCTCACTGCTGCTGCTGGCGGTGTTCACCGTGGTCAACGTCGCCGTGCTGGTGCTGCGGCGCGACGTCCGCGAGGACGGGGCACACTTCAAGACCCCGACGGTGCTACCCGTCGTCGGCGCCGTGGTCTCGGCCTACCTGGTGCTGCCCTTCTCGGGCAGACCCGCGTCGCAATACGTGCTCGCCGGGGCGCTGGTGGCCGTCGGCGTGGTGCTGTTCTTCGTCACCACGCTGATCAACCGCCAGCTCGGCATCCGCGGCCAAACCATCACCGATCCGGCGAATCTCGACGGTGGTCCCCAGTGATCTTGTCGAACCTGGTGCGCAGCAGGTCCTTTCGATGGGCATTGCCGTGCAGCGCGAGGTAGCGATCCCCGAACCGCGCCAGTAGCGCATCGTCGAGCCTGCGCACCGCGCCCGCCGGATACCGATAGTCCATGGCGCGGTTGACGGCCACCTCGTCCACCTGGTCGAGCACCGCGGTCAGCTCGGCCAGCGACGTGATCCCGAGTTCGAGCAGCAGACCCGAGATCCAGCCGTAGTGGTCGGTGCGCGACCACCCGGCATCGGCGTACCGGTTGCCCAGATACGTCGCCAGCACCGGGGTCACGATCCGCGGATCCGACGTGTCGGTCTCCTCCGCGGCGCCGGCGTCGACGCCGGTCCCGCGCAAGCGCTCCCGAATCGCCGAGAACTCGCCGTCGGCCAACTCCAACAGACCCGCCGCCAACGTGAACCGGCGATCCAGGTCGGGACCGTGTGCCGCCGGGATCGACCCCTTGTAGCGGATGTCGTGCTCGAACTCCGCCCACGCGTGCTGCAACACCGTGCGAATCTGGATCGACGCCGGCTGCTGTTCGCCCTCGATCCCCACCAGCAGATGACGGCTGGCATAACCCCACCGGCCCTCCCGCGCCGTCTCCGCGCCCCAGTCCCGGTCCTCCAGCAACCGCAACTCCTCGCCGAGCAGCGTCGCCACCGTCGCCACGTCGTCGCGCAGGTAGGTGATGACCCGCAGCCCGATCTGGTCGGTGATCTCCGAGAGCGGGTCGCCGAACGGGGCCCGATCACCCGCCGTCCGGGTGGCCTTGCCCGCAAACGACTCGACGGTCTTCGTGCGCGCGGTCACGCTCAGATAGTTGATGCCCGCATCGTCGAGCAGCCCCCGGACCAGCCGCAGGTAGCGATCACAGGCCTCCACCAGCGCGGGCCGTCGCGCAGCGTACTTCTCGACCGCCTCCTGGACCGCCGACCGCGTGCCCATCGTCGGGCGCGGCTGCGCCGAAGGGTGCGCGGGGGCCAGCACCGCGGCGCGGGACCCCGTGATCGTCACGTCCTGCGGTCGTGCCTGGCAGCACAGCGCGACGTACGCGCACACCACGGCGTCGACGGGATCGCCGTCGCGGTCGAGCTGACCGGCGCGCGTCGCGGCCTCCACCCGCTTGCGCAGCTCCACCCAGGTGATGTTGCGGTTCACGCGCAACCGTGGCGTCGCCGCGTCCAATTCCTCCAGATGCGTCATGAGCGCCAACAGGTCCCGCTTGCGGCGGCCGACGTCCGGCGCCCGTGACGCATCGACCCCGAACAGCGCCGCCGCTGCGTGCGGAGACACCAGCAGCGCGCGTCGGGTCGAGGACTCGTCCAGGGCCAGGCCCCACTCACGGGCCAGCGCCTCGGCGCGCGGTCCGTCGGCGACGGCCACCAGGCAGTCGTCGGCGACGTAGGGGGCCACGGCGCTCTGCACGTCGGCATCCGAGGATGCGGTGCCCAGGTGCACCAGGCGGCCGTCGGCCTCGGCCACGGCGATGCCCGTCTGGTCGTGCTCGGTCGGTGCCAGGTCGACGCCCACGAAGTACATGCGATCCACCCTGCCGTACGGCGACTCCTAAACTGTGTGTTCGTGACGATCCCCAACGTGTTGGCCAACCGCTACGCCAGTGAGGAGATGCGCGCGATCTGGTCGCCCGAGGCGAAGATCGTCGCCGAACGACGACTCTGGCTGGCCGTCCTGCGCGCCCAGGCCGAACTGGGCGTCGACGTCCCCGCCGGCGTGGTCGAGGACTACGAACGGGTGCTGGAAGACGTCGACCTGGCCTCGATCGCGGCTCGCGAACGCGTCACCCGCCACGACGTCAAGGCCCGCATCGAGGAGTTCAACGCGCTGGCCGGGCACGAACACGTGCACAAGGGCATGACCAGCCGCGACCTCACCGAGAACGTCGAGCAACTGCAGATCCGCCGCTCGCTGCAGCTGGTCCACGCCCACGGCGTCGCCGTGGTCGCCCGGCTCGCGTCGCGCGCCGCGCAGTACCGCGACGTGGTGATGGCGGGCCGTTCGCACAACGTCGCCGCGCAGGCCACCACCCTCGGCAAACGCTTCGCGTCGGCCGCCGAGGAGACGCTGCTGGCGCTGCGCCGCCTGGAGGAGCTGATCGAGCGCTACCCGCTGCGCGGCATCAAGGGGCCCATGGGCACCGCCCAGGACATGCTCGACCTGTTCGACGGGGACACCGCGCGGCTCGCCGAACTGGAGCGTCGCGTGGCCGAATACCTGGGCTTCGCGGTGGTGTTCACCAGCGTCGGCCAGGTGTACCCGCGCTCGCTCGACCACGAGGTGGTCTCGGCGCTCGTGCAGTTCGGCGCCGGACCGTCGTCGCTGGCCCACACCATCCGGCTGATGGCCGGCCACGAACTGGTCACCGAGGGTTTCAAGGCCGGCCAGGTCGGCTCGTCGGCCATGCCGCACAAGATGAACACCCGGTCCTGCGAACGGGTCAACGGCCTGCAGGTCGTGCTGCGCGGCTACGGGTCGATGGCGGCGGAACTCGCAGGCGCGCAATGGAACGAGGGCGACGTGTTCTGCTCGGTGGTGCGCCGCGTGGCGCTGCCCGACGCGTTCTTCGCCGTCGACGGCATGATCGAGACGTTCCTCACCGTGCTCGACGAGTTCGGCGCCTACCCCGCGGTGATCCAGCGCGAACTCGACCGCTACCTCCCGTTCCTGGCCACCACGAAGATCCTCATCGCCGCCGTCCGCGCCGGCGTCGGCCGCGAGACCGCGCACGACGTCATCAAGGAACACGCCGTCGCCGTCGCCCTGGCCATGCGCGAGCAGGGACGCGAACCCGATCTGCTGGACCGGCTGGCCGCCGACGACCGGCTGCCGCTGGACCGCGCGGCCCTCGACGCGGCGCTGGCCGACCGGGCCGCGTTCACGGGAGCCGCTGCCGCACAGGTGGATTCGGTGGTCGCGGCCGTCGACGAGCTGGTGGCGCGTCACCCCGATGCCGCGAAGTACTCGGCGGGCGACATCTTGTGACGCGGGCGGGAGGCGTGCTGGCCGAGGTCGACCTCACCGATCTCGACAACTTCGCGCACGGCTTCCCGCACCACCTCTTCGCCCGCCACCGCAGCGAAGCACCCGTGTACTGGCACGAGCCCACCGCGCACACCCCCGACGGGGAAGGCTTCTGGTCGGTGGCCACGCACGCCGAAACCCTGGCGGTACTCCGCGATCCGGAGACGTTCTCGTCGGTGACCGGCGGAACGCGCCCCTACGGCGGCACGCTGCTCGGCGACCTGCCGATCGCAGGCCAGGTGCTCAACATGATGGACGACCCGCGGCACGCCGAGATCCGTCGGCTGGTGTCCTCGGGCCTCACGCCGCGGATGATCCGTCGCGTGGAGGACGACCTGCGTGCCCGCACCCGCAGGCTGCTCGATGCGGTGGTACCGGGGGAGCCCTTCGACTTCCTGGTCGACGTCGCCGCCGAACTGCCCATGCAGATGATCTGCATCCTGCTGGGAGTGCCGGAATCCGAACGGCACTGGCTGTTCCACGCCATCGAGCCGCAGTTCGACCTGGCGCGGGAGAGCAACGCCGACGACGGCGCGCGCATGTGGGCCTACGCGAGGGAGCTGATCGCCACCAAGCGGGCGACACCCTCCGACGACATGCTCTCGGTGGTGGCGGCCGCGGGCGGCATGTCCGAACTCGAGCTGTACCTGTTCTTCAGCCTGCTGTTCAGCGCCGGCGCCGAGACCACCCGCAACGCCGTCGCCGGCGGCCTGCTGGCGTTGCTGCACGCACCCGACCAGCTGGCCGTCCTGCGCGCCGATCTGGACGGCCTGGGCGTGGCCGTCGAGGAGATGGTGCGGTGGACGTCGCCGTCGCCGTCGAAGCGGCGCACCGCCACCCGCGACGTCGTGCTCGGCGGCTGCGAGGTCCGCGCCGGGGACAAGGTGCAGATCTGGGAGGGCTCCGCCAACCGCGACGCGTTGGTGTTCGCCCGGCCGGACGTCTTCGACGTCACGCGCAAACCCAATCCGCACCTGGGTTTCGGCCAGGGCGTGCACTACTGCCTGGGTGCCAACCTGGCGCGCCTGGAGTTGCGCGTGCTGTTCGAGGAACTGCTGGCGCGGTTCGCGTCGGGCACGGTGGTGGCGCCCGTCGAGTGGACCCGCAGCAACCGGCACACCGGGATCCGCCACCTGGTGGTCGCGCTCCACCCCTGACGCCCCTGCGCGATTTCGGCGCGTAAACGTTCGGTGAGCGAACGTCAGCGCGCCGAAATCGCGCGTCGGACCTCGTCGAGCACACGCTCGGGGTAAGAATCCAGGTCGATCCACGTGAACCGGAGCACCTGGTAACCGGCAAGGGAGAGCGCGTTCTGCTTGACGCGGTCGCGCTCGAATGCGTCGGCGTCGCTGTGGAACGCGTACCCGTCGACCTCGATCACCAGCCAGGCGTCACGGAACAAGAAGTCGACCTCGTAGCCGAGGAGCCGCTGGTTGGCCTTCCAACCCGTGATGCCCGCCGACCTGAGCAAGCGGGCCATCAATCGTTCAGCCGTCGAACGGGTGCCCTCCTCGGCGGCCTGCAGCAGCTGACGCGCCCGGGGAGAGCCGTACCTGCCCCGGTGGCGGAGATGCGCCGACCAGAGTGCGTCCACGTTGGTGTGCCGCTGCAGTGCGTTGTCCATCAACTGCGGCCCGCCACCGCGTCGGGCGGCGGCCTCGACCACCGTGAGGGGCAACGTCGTCACCCGCAGCTGCCGGTGCTCCGTGACGTCGGTGGACGCCAGATCGCGACGGCGAACACAGACGCCGCTGCGCCGTCGACCGTGGCTGTTCCTGGGGACCGTGACCTCCACGGTGCCGGGCGCGAACCGCGTCAGCCCCAGCCACCACGCCGCGGTCAGACCAGACCCGGCCGCGTCGAGCCCGTACCCCCACACTGCCGCGCGGATTCGGGCGGCGTCGGAGAACGGGCGGTCGTCGGCGAAGTAGACGCCCTGCGAACAACGGCGCCAGCGTCCCGAGGTGACACGCCGCCGCACCGCTTGTGCGCTGATGCCGACGGAAGCGGCCTGCTGCAGCGTGATGACTCCGTCATGGCGGCGGAGGAGATCGTCCAGCACGACGATAGGACGCAGTCGGGACTGCGGCGGTTCCCCTCCCCGCGATTTGGGCGCGGAAACGTTCGGTGAGCGAACGAAAGCGCGCCGAAATCGCTAGTGGCGGCGGGCGAGGCCGGCGGCGCGCAGCTCCAGGTTCGCCAAGCCGCGCACGGCGATGGCGTCGTCGCGACGCCAGGCGCCCACCGGATCGATGCTGACGGCGGCGAGCTTGCCCAATGGCCGATTGGTGAGCGCCCGCAGTGCCAGCAGCTGCTCCCCGGCCGGCGTCGCGGCCAGCGTCAGCGCCGTGAACTTGCGCCGCGCGAACCGCACGCGCAAGAACAGCCACGGCATCGCGACGAACAGGATGGGCGGGGCCGCGACGGCCAGGGCCAGCACCACCGCCAGCCACGTGGCCGTCGAATCGAGGTTCGCCCCCGCGCCCGCGATGTCCAGCGCCGCGTCGGCCGCCGCACGCAGCGGCTTGCTCAGGGCGTTGCCGATGAGCGGCACGTCGTTGGTGCCGTCACCGGCCGAGTTGAGGTTGTCGGCGACCCCGTTCGCGCCGTCGTGAACCTGCCGGCCCACGTCGGCGATCGTGGCGACCGCGGCGTGCACCGCCAGGCCCACGAACACCCACAGCGCCGACCACAGCACCACCGCCGCGTCACTGAACAACTGCGCGAGCAGCCGGCCGGGCCTGGTCGCATACGGCACATAGCGAGAACTCATGCCCCGATCCCAGCAGATAGTGTTGCCCAATGCGCCCGGCTCTGAGCGACTACCACCATCTGGCCAGCGGCAAGGTCCGCGAGCTGTACCGCATCGACGCCGATCACCTGCTGTTCGTCGCCAGCGACCGCATCTCGGCATACGACTACGTGCTCGACAGCGCGATCCCCGACAAGGGGCGCGTGCTGACGGCCATGAGCGTGTTCTTCTTCGACCTGCTCGACGCGCCCAACCACCTCGCAGGCCCGCCGGACGACGAGCGCATCCCCGCCGAGGTCCTCGGCCGCGCGCTGGTGGTGCGCCAACTCGAGATGGTGCCCGTGGAGTGCGTGGCCCGCGGCTACCTGACCGGATCGGGTCTCATCGACTACCGCCAGACCGGCCAGGTCTGCGGGATCCCGCTGCCCGCGGGGCTCACTGAGGCCAGCAAGTTCGCGCAACCGCTGTTCACGCCCGCCTCCAAGGCCGAGATCGGGCTGCACGACGAGAACATCAGCTTCGACCGCGTGGTCGAGATGGTGGGTGCCGAGCGCGCCGCCCGGCTGCGCGACGAGACGCTGGCGATCTACTCCACGGCGGCCGAGCACGCGCTGAGCAAGGGCATCATCCTCGCCGACACCAAGTTCGAGTTCGGCGTCGACGCGGCGGGCGACCTCGTACTGGCCGACGAGGTGCTGACCCCCGACTCGTCGCGGTACTGGCCGGCCGACACCTACGCCGAGGGGCAGGTGCAGCCGAGCTTCGACAAGCAGTTCGTGCGCAACTGGCTCACCGGCCCGGAATCCGGGTGGGACCGGCACGGGGACACCCCACCGCCCGCGCTGCCCTCCGCGGTGGTCGAGGCCACCAGGGCGCGCTACGTCGAAGCCTACGAACGCATCTCCGGACTATCCTTCGCCGACTGGTTGGGAGCCTGATGACCACACCGCCCATCGCCAAGCGCGTCGACCACGAACGCGTCCACCACGGGGACGTCTTCGTCGACCCCTACGAATGGCTGCGGGAGAAGTCCAACCCCGAGGTCATCAGCCACCTCGAGGCCGAGAACGCCTACGCGGAGGCCCGCACCGCACACCTGGAACCGCTGCGGCAGAAGATCTTCGACGAGATCAAGGCCCGCACCAAGGAGACCGACCTCTCGGTGCCGACCCGTCGCGGCGACTGGTGGTACTACGCCAGGTCCATCGAGGGCAAGCAGTACGGCGTGCACTGCCGCTGCCCCGTGGCCGACGCCGACGACTGGTCCCCGCCGCTGTTCGACGAGCACACCGAGATTCCCGGCGAACAGGTGCTGCTCGACGAGAACGTCGAGGCCGAGGGGCACGAGTTCTTCTCGCTGGGCGCGGCGTCGGTGAGCATCGACGGGCACACGCTGGCCTATTCCGTGGACGTGCTGGGGGACGAGCGCTACACGCTGCGCTTCAAGGACCTCCGTACCGGCCAGCTGTACGACGACGTGATCGCCGGCATCGGTGCGGGCGCCACCTGGGGCGCCGACGGCCACACCCTCTACTACGTGACCGTCGACGACGCCTGGCGTCCCGACACGGTGTGGCGGCACCGGCTGGGCGCGGGTCAGCCCGGCGAGAAGGTGTACCACGAACCCGACGAACGGTTCTGGGTGGGCGTCGGCCGCTCGCGCAGTGACAAGTACCTGTTCATCGCCGCCGGCAGCGCCGTCACCACCGAGGTCCGCTACGCCGACGCCACCGACCCCGAGGCCACGTTCACGGCGGTGCTGCCGCGCCGCGAGCAGGTCGAGTACTCGGTGGAACACGCGGTGGTGGGCGGCGAGGACCGTTTCCTGATCCTGCACAACGACGGTGCGGAGAACTTCACGCTGGTCGAGGCTCCGGTGGACCGGCCCACCGAGTTCCGCACGCTCATCGAGCATCGCGACGACGTCCGCTTGGATGCCGTCGACGCCTTCGACGGACTGCTGGTGGTGAGCTACCGCAGCGCGGCCCTACCGCGAATCCAGCTGTGGCCCATCACTTCCGACGGCGCCTACGGCCGCGCCCAAGAGGTCGAGTTCGACACCGAGCTCACGTCGTCGGGGCTGGCGGGCAACCCGAACTGGTCGACGCCGCGGCTGCGCGTCGCCACCACGTCGTTCGTCGTGCCGCTGCGCATCTACGACCTGGACCTGGTCACCGGGGAGCGCATCCTGTTGCGCGAGCAGCCGGTGCTGGGCGACTACCGGCCGGGCGACTACGTCGAACGCCGCGACTGGGCCGTCGCCGACGACGGTGCGCGCATCCCCATCTCGATCGTGCACCGCGCCGACGTGACCCTGCCGGCGCCGGTGCTGCTGTACGGCTACGGAGCCTACGAGTCGTGCGAGGACCCGCGGTTCTCCATCGCCCGGTTGAGCCTGCTGGACCGCGGGATGGTGTTCGTGGTCGCGCACGTGCGCGGCGGCGGCGAGCTGGGCCGGCCGTGGTACGAGAAGGGCAAGCTGCTGCACAAGCGCAACACGTTCACCGACTTCATCGCCGTCGCACGCCATCTCGTCGACACCGGGGTCACCGAGCCGCACCGTCAGGTCGCGCTCGGCGGCAGCGCGGGCGGCCTGCTGGTGGGGGCGGTGGCCAACATGGCACCCGAGTTGTTCGCCGGCATTCTGGCGCAGGTGCCGTTCGTCGACGCGCTCACCACCATCCTGGATCCGTCCTTGCCGCTCACCGTCACCGAGTGGGACGAGTGGGGCAACCCGCTCGAGGACGAGGCCGTCTACCAGTACATGAAGTCCTACACGCCCTACGAGAACGTCGCGCCGAGAACGTACCCGGCGATCTTGGCCATGACGTCGCTCAACGACACCCGGGTCTACTACGTGGAACCCGCGAAGTGGGTGGCGGCACTGCGGCACGTGGGAGCCACCGACGTCCTGCTCAAGACCGAGATGGTGGCCGGGCACGGCGGCCTCAGCGGCCGCTACAAGCGGTGGAAGGAGACCGCGTTCCAGTTCGCCTGGGTGCTGGCCACCGCCGATCCCGGGGTAGCGTCGGCGCCATGACGGTCACCGACATCGCCCTGACCACGCTGGACGGCACCCCCACGACGCTCGCCGAGCTGTCCGGGGGCGCGACGCTCATCGTCAACGTCGCGTCCAAATGCGGTCTCACACCGCAATACGCTGCGTTGGAGAAGCTGGCGTCGGACTACCGGGACCGCGGCCTGACCGTCGTCGGCGTGCCGTGCAACCAATTCATGGGCCAGGAGCCCGGCACCGCCGAGGAGATCCAGACGTTCTGCTCGACGACCTACGGGGTGACGTTCCCGCTGCTGGCCAAGACCGACGTCAACGGCCCCGATCGGCACCCGCTGTACGCCGAGCTGACCGCGACGCCCGACGCCGACGGCAGCGCCGGTGACGTGCAGTGGAACTTCGAGAAGTTCCTGGTGGCCCCGGACGGACGCGTGGTCAGCCGGTTCCGGCCCCGCACCGAGCCCGACGCCCCGGAGGTCGTCGCCGCCATCGAGGCCGTCCTTCCCGGCTAAGGCCACACCCGATGGTCGCCTGCCGCTCGGGTGTCCGCAACGCCCCGGACACCTGACGTCGGCACACTGGTCACGTGGCTGGAGAACTGATCGTCTCGATCTCCGGGATCAGGGACCGCACGCTGGCCGACGCCGCCGCCTTCCGCGAGCAACTGCACCGCCGCGACGTCCCGGCGTCGTTGCTGGTGGCGCCGCGACGCAAGCACGGCTACCGCCTGGAAGACGACGCGGAGACCGTCGCGTGGTTGGCGCTGCGGCGCAGCGCCGGCGATGCGATCGTGCTGCACGGGTACGACGAGGCCGCCACCAAGAAGCGCCGCGGCGAGTTCGCCTCGCTGCCCGCCCACGAGGCCGGCCTGCGGCTCAAGGGCGCCGACCGCGTCCTCGAACACCTCGGATTGCGCACCCGCCTGTTCGCCGCCCCCGGCTGGACCGTCTCCGACGGCGTCGTCCATGCGCTGCCCGACAACGGCTTCCGGCTGCTGGCGGGGGTCACCGGCATCACCGACCTCGCGCGCCAGACCACGTTGCGGGCGCGGGTTCTCGGCGTCGGCGAGGGTTTCCTCGCCGAGCCGTGGTGGTGCCGCACGCTGGTGCTGGCCAGCGGCCGCACCGCCCGCCGCGCGGGCACCGTGCGAATCTCGGTGGCCGCCAACCAACTCGGGCGATCCGGCCCCCGTCAGGCCGTACTGGACGCCGTCGACCTGGCATTGCTGCACGGCTGCCGGCCCGCGGTGTACCGGTGGGCCCCACCGACCGCACTGACCGACGCCGCCTGACCGCCTAGGGCACCTCGACCGTCGTCGTCACCGACACGAGCTGCGGTGTCGCGGGCGCCGACGAGAACCCGAACCGCACGGGCGGGTCGAGCGGCGCCACGTCGCCCAGATCCGTGCCGCGGAACGTGCCGTTCACCCCGGTGATGCGCCGCGTGCGCCGCACGCCGTAGTACTCGCGCCGGCCGTTGCCCGCCGATCCGGCCGTGTGCACTCCCGTGACCAGCCGGGCGGCCACCGGATCGATGACCTTGAGCCACAACGGTTTCCGTGACAACGGCGGCGGGACGAGGCGCAACAGGGTGTCGAACGGCGCGGGTCCGCCGAGCGCGGCGGTGACGTGCAACCCGGGGGCGGCGATCTCCAGGGTGTGCGGTGCCTGGTCCACGGCCACCTCACCCACGTCGACGTCGTCGAACGTGTAGGTGTCGGTGACGAAGTCGGCGATGTCCCGGCGGGGCGCCAGTAGCGTGCGGGTGCCGTCGGCGGCCTCGACCATGACGTCGGCGAAGCTGCCGAAGGGGGAGTCGAGCCAGCGGCCCACGACGAACCGCACCCCGGCACGCGTACCGAAACCCGCGATGTGCCCGGTGAAGATCAGGCGCTGCATCAGAACTCGGTGCCGTGTTCCTCGGTGAGCACGCGGAAGTCGGTGTCGGTCATCTCGGACAGCCGGCCGTAGTAGATGCCGCGGGCCTGCTCCGCGACGACCGCCTGGTGGATCGGCACGGCGCGCTGGGGCGCCACCGCACGCAGGTAGTCGACGGCCTCGGAGATCTTCATCCACGGGGCGGCCGCCGGGGTCGCCAGCACGTCGACCGGTTCACCGGGGGTGAACAACGCGTCACCGGGGTGCATGAGGCGCGCCGGGTGCTCCCCGTCGCCCACCAGGTAGGAGATGTTGTCGATGAGCGGGATGTCGGGATGGATCACCGCGTGGGTGCCGCCGACGCCGCGTACGGCCAGATGCCCCACGCTGAACGCGTCACCGGCGTGCACGGCCGTCCACGGGCCGCCGAGCTGGGCCGCCGTCATCGGATCGCAGTACAGCTTGGCCTGCGGGTTGGCGTCCAGCAGTGCCGGCAGCCGCTCGGCGTCGACGTGATCGGCATGCTGATGGGTGACCAGGATCGCGGACAGGCCCGTGATGCCCTCGAAGCCGTGGGAGAAGGTGCCGGGATCGAACAGGATCGACGTCTGCCCACCCGTCTCGTCGGGGAAGCTCGCGAGTAGGCAGGAGTGGCCGAAATGCGTCAATTGCATGCCCCCATTGTGCCGCCGGTAGAGTGAGCCGCGACCGCAGTTCAGCCGAGAAGGAGCCGCCCGTGGCCCGGGTCGTAGTGCACGTCATGCCCAAGGCCGAGATCCTCGATCCGCAGGGCCAGGCCATCGTCGGTGCCCTGGGGCGCCTGGGACACTCGGGAGTGTCGGACGTCCGCCAGGGCAAGCGTTTCGAACTCGAGGTCGACGACAGCGTCAGCGACGAGGCGCTCGCCGAGATCGCCGAGTCGCTGTTGGCCAACACCGTGATCGAGGACTTCGAGGTGTCGAGGGTCGATTCGTGACCGCTCGCGTCGGGGTCATCACGTTCCCGGGCACGCTCGACGACGTCGACGCCGCCCGCGCCGTCCGGCTGGCCGGGGGTGAGGCCGTCAGCCTCTGGCACGGTGACGCCGACCTCAAGGGCGTCGACGCCGTCATCGTCCCCGGTGGCTTCTCCTACGGCGACTACCTGCGGTGCGGCGCCATCGCGAAGTTCGCCCCCGTGATGGGCGAGGTGATCGAGGCCGCGGGCAAGGGGATGCCGGTGCTCGGCATCTGCAACGGCTTCCAGGTGCTGTGCGAGGCGGGCCTGTTGCCCGGAGCTCTCACGCGCAACGCCGGATTGCACTTCGTGTGCCGCGACATCTGGCTCGAGGTCGCGTCGAACACCTCGGCGTGGAGCACCCGGTACGAGGCGGGCGCCGACATCCTGGTGCCGCTCAAGTCCGGCGAGGGGCGCTACCAGGCGTCCGAGGCCGTGCTCGACGAGTTGGAGGGCGAGGGCCGCGTGGTGTTCCGCTACCGCGATGACGTCAACGGCTCGCAGCGTGGCATCGCGGGCATCGCCTCGGCCAACGGCCGCGTCGTGGGCCTCATGCCGCACCCCGAACACGCCACCGAGGCGCTGACCGGCCCCTCCGACGACGGTCTCGGCATCTTCTACTCCGCCCTGGACGCGGTCCTGGTGTAGCGATTCGTGGAGTTTCCGTCGCGCTCACCGCGACGGAAACTCCACGAATCGCGTCAGAACAGTGCGAGTTGCTCGGCGCCCGAATCGCCGAACTTCTGCGGGACCGGGCGTTGCCGCACGTTCAGCGGCCACCAGAACCACCTGCCCAGCAGGGCGGCGATCGACGGTGTCATGAACGACCGCACCACCAGCGTGTCGAACAGCAGGCCCAGCGCAATGGTGGTGCCCACCTGACCGAGTACCCGCAGGTCGCTGACGATGAACGACGCCATGGTGAACGCGAACACCAGTCCGGCCGCCGTCACCACCGAGCCGCTGCCCGCCATCGACCGGATGATGCCCGTGTTCAAGCCGGCGTGCATCTCCTCCTTGAATCTGGAGACCAGCAGCAGGTTGTAGTCCGAACCGACCGCCAGGAGCAGGATCACCGCCAGCGCCAGCACCACCCAGTACAGCGGCACCCCGAAGATGTACTGCCACACCAGCACCGACAAGCCGAACGACGCCCCCAGCGACAGCGCCACGGTGCCGACGATCACCAACGCCGCCACGATGCTGCGGGTGATGAACATCATGATCAGCAGGATCAGGCTCAGCGACGCGATGCCCGCGATGATGATGTCGTAGTGCGACATCTCCGCGATGTCCTTGTACGTCGACGCCACGCCGCCGATGTAGATCTTCGACCCCGCCAGGGGTGTGCCCTTCACGGCGGCCGCGGCCGCGGCCCGGATCTCCTCGATGTGCGAAATGCCCTCGGGCGTGGCCGGATCGACGTCGTGGGTGATGATCATGCGTGCTGCCTTGCCATCGGGTGACAGGAACAGCTTCAAGCCGCGGACGAACTCCGGGTTGCTGAATGCCTCCGGCGGCAGATAGAACGAGTCATCGGTCTTCGAGGCGTCGTACGCCTGCCCGAGTGCCGTCGAATTCTGCAGTGCCGCCTGCGTTTGCGCGTAGATGCCCGACGTCGTGGCGTAGTTGGTCATCGTCAGGTCGCGGTTGGTCTGCTGATTCGCGATCTGCGGCGGCAGCAGTGCCAACAGCCGCGGCTGCAGCGCATCGAGTTTCGCGATGCTGCCCGAGACGTTGGCCAGCTGGTCGGTGAGATCGCTGATGCCGTCCAGCGAGTCGAACAGCGACCGGAACGCGTTGCACACCGGGATGTCGAAACAGTGCGGCTCCCAGTAGAAGTAGGCGCGCATCGGCCGGAAGAAGTCGTCGAAGTCGGCGATCTTGTTGCGCAACTCCTGGGCCGTCGCGACCGTCTGCTGGAACGCCTCGCTCTGCTCGTGGGTGATGTCGCTGGACTGCTGCTGCAACGCCATCTGCTGGCGCAGCACGTTGATGGTGTCGTCGATGACGGCGACCTGCTTGGTGAGGTCGTCGGCCCGGGCCTGCTGATAGGGCAGGTTCTGAATCTGCGACGCACTGGACGCGCTGATCTGGAACGGGATCGACGTGTGGTCCAGCGGCGTGCCCAGCGGACGGGTGATGGACTGCACCTGCGCGACGCCGTCGGTGTGGAAGACGGCCTTGGCCACGCGCTCCAACAGGATCATGTCGGTGGGATTGCGTAGGTCGTGGTCCGTGTCGATCATCAGCAACTCGGGGTTCAGCCGGGCCTTCGAGAAGTGCCGCTCGGCCGCGGCGTAGCCGACGTTCGAGGGGGCGCTGGCGGGCATGTAGACGCTGTCGTCGTAGTTGGTCTTGTATCCCGGCAGCGCCAGCAGCCCGATGAGCGCGATGGCCATGGTGGCGAACAGGATCGGGCCGGGCCACCGCACGATCGCCGTGCCGATGCGCCGCCAGCCGTACTTCTTGGTGGTGCGCTTCGGATCCAGCAGCCCGAACCGGCCGCCGATGACGATCACCGCCGGCGCCAACGTCACCGACGCCGCGAGGGCCACCAGCACACCGAGCGCCGCCGGGATGCCCAGGCTCTGGAAGTACGGCAGTCGCGTGAAGTAGAGGCAGAACACCGCACCGGCGATGGTCAGGCCCGAGCCGACGATGACGTGCGTGGTCCCGCGGTACATGTCGTACCAGGACACCTCGCGGTCGAAACCGTTGCCGCGCGCCTCGTGATAGCGGCCGAGCAGGAAGATGACGTAGTCGGTGCCCGCCGCGATCACCAGCAGCGTCAGGATGTTGGTGGAGTACGTCGACAGCCCGATGAGCCCCTGATCGGCCAGGAACGACACGACGCCCCGCGCCGCCGACATCTCGACCAGCACGGTGATGAGGGCGAGCAGCATCGTGACCAGCGAGCGATAGACGATCAGCAGCATCACCGCGATGACGCCGATGGTCAGCGCCGTGACGACGAGGGTGCTCTGGTTGCCCACCTCGAATTGGTCGGCGATCTGCGCGGCCGCGCCGGTGACGTAGGCCTTGACGCCCGGCGGCGCGGGCGTGTCGTCGACGATCTTGCGCACCGCGTCCACCGACTCCAGCGACAGTGCCTCGCCCTGGTTGCCGGACAGGAACACCTGGACGTAGGCGGCCTTGCCGTCGGGACTCTGCGAACCCGCGGCGGTCAGCGGATCGCCCCAGAAGTCTTGCACGTGCTGGACGTGCGTGGTGTCGGCGGCGACGCGCTTGACGATCTCGTCGTAGTAGCGGTGCGCGTCGGCGCCCAGCGGCTGATCGCCCTCGAGGACGATCATCGCGGCGCTGTCGGTGTCGAACTCGTCGAACTTCTCGCCGATCTGTTTGAACGCCTGCAGCGACGGCGAATCCGGCGAACTGAGCGCCACGTTGTGTTCGGCGCCGACTTCCTCGAGCTGGGGCACGAGCGCATTGCTGAGGCCGGCGACCAGCACCCAGAAGATCACGATGGGTACGCACAGCGTCCGAACTCCGCGCGCCAGCCGGCTGGGCCGGTCCACGGTGAGGGGTTGGGTCGGTGCGTCGTGCGACGCCGTCATCCGGACTTGTCCAGGCAGAAGGTGTAGGCGTTCAACGTGTTCACCGTTCTCTCGTCCTTGACGACGTCGTCGATGGTGATGCGGCAGCTCAGCGAGTCGCTGTCACCCTGCGCCTGGACGTTGACGAACACCGCCGGTTGCGTGGTGGTGGTGTCGTACTTCCAGGGCAGTGCGACGTCGGCCGCGTGCTGCGGCTGGGCGTCGATGTCGAGATAGCTGATGGAGGCGACGGTGCCCGGTGGGCCGAACACCTCGAGCACGACGTGCTTGGGGTTGAACGGCTTGGTGTCGTTAGCGCTGTTGTCGGGTGTGGATACGACGTCTTGGGAGCCGAAGATGCCGTTCAGCCGGTAGACCGCGAAACCGGCGATCGCGACGACTGCGATGGCAACCAGGATCATCCAGTGGCGGGCAAGCCGCCTGCCGACCGAAAGCCGCTGCATCCGTGACCCTTTCGGCGAGCGGAAGCTCGCGCGCGCGTGCACGAAGGCAACCCCCGGCACTTACTGCATCTCAACTTGGTTGACAGTACGACATGCGATCCCGCTGATCAACCGTTGACTTCGCCAGAGAATTCCTCTCTCTCGCGGCCTCAGCTCGGCACGAGGGCGACCGAGGCCTCGGCGGTGTAGCACAGGAACGTCAGCGTCTCCTCCAGGTACAGCTGCACCGTCTGGGCGTCGTGGGACAGGTAGCCGATGGACACGTCGCTGCCGAGCCGAAGGTCGAAGTCGCCACCCCGCGTCGAGAGCACGAACGCGCCGTCGATGGCCGGCGCCCAGATGATCTCCCCGTCCACCAGGCGATTCAGGTGCTCGCGGATGGGATAGCCGTGTTCGGTGGTCTCGCTGACCTTGGTGTACGCGTCGGCCGACAGCAGCACGCAGTACGGGCCGTCGACACCGGCCAGGCGCAGCGCCGACAGTGCCTGCGCGATGACGTCGGGGATCTCGCGGGCATCCGGCGGCAGCGTCAGGGCCGGGTTGGAGCTGCACGCCCGGATGCCGTCGATGTGGGCCGCCTCGTACCCCTCGAAGATGGCTCGGTCCTCGGCGAACGCCAGCTTCTTCGCGGCGTCCTTGACCGGGTCCCAATCGGAGTCCTGCGCCCCGCGCTCGACGTCGTCGACGGCCTCGCGCGTCACGGTGAACGGCACCCGCAACCGGACCAGCGGCTGTGCCTGCCGCAGGTGGGTCACCACGCCCTCGCCCGGCGACGGCACGTCGAGCAGGTGGCCCGTGCTCACCGCCGCTGCGGTGGCGCCGCCCGGGTCGCTGACGTCGACGACGCGCCGTCCCGCGACGTGACGCTTGAACGTGCGGGAGGCCTCTTCCTCGATCTGCGCCCAGGCCTCGGCGGTGATCGGCGCGAGATCGCGGTACAGGTTGTTCACTGGGGGTGTCCTTTCAAGCTGCCGATCGACAGGTGGCCGTCCGACGGGCGGGCGGGAGTCTCGGGGGTGGGCGGCGCGTCGGTCGCGGGCGGCGGCAGCGCCGGCGGATCGTCGAGGAAGTCGGCGGTGGGCGTGAAGAACAGGCCGCCCGTCACCGCGGTGGAGAAGTCCAGGATGCGGTCGGTGTTGCCCGGCGGATCCCCGATGAACATGTTGCGCAGCATGCGTTCGGTGACGTCGGGATCGGCGGCGTAGGCGATGTAGTAGGTGCCGGACTCGCCCCCGCCGCCCAAGGTGCCGAACGGCATGTTGGCCCGCACGATCTGTCGTTCGTTGCCGTCGGCGTCGGTGATGGTGTTCAGCGCGACATGGGAATTGGCGGGCTTGGGGTCGGGCAGCTCGATGTCCTCGAGCTTCGTGCGGCCGATGACGCGTTCCTGCTCCTCGACGCTCAAGGAGTTCCAGGCCGCCATGTCGTGCACGTACTTCTGCACGTGCACGTAACCGCCGCCGACGAACGCGGGATCTTCACCGTCGTCGGCGCCGATCTGGGTCGCGACCACCGCGGCCTGCCCATCGGGGTTCTCGGTGCCGTCGACGAAGCCCAGCAGGTCGCGTTGATCGTAGAAGCGGAAACCGTGCACCTCGTCGACGACGGTCACCGCACCTGCCATCGCCGCCAGCACACGGCTGCCCAGCTCGAAGCAGACGTCCATCGACTGTCCCTTGACGTGGAACAGCAGATCGCCCGGCGTCGACGGCGCGTGGTGACGGCCGCCGGAGAGTTCGACGAACGGGTGCAGCTTCGCGGGGCGGGGCCCGCTGAACAGGCGATCCCAGGCATCCGAACCGAACGACGTGACCAGGCTCAATTGGGCTGTCGGCGTACGGAACCCGACGGCGCGCACCAGGCCCGCGAGGTCGGGCAGGGCGTCGTGGACTGTCGCCTCACCGCCGTCGTCGATCGTGGCGACCAGGAAGATCGCCGCGGAGGTCAGCGGGGTGAGTACCGGTTGGGGCTGATCAACGGGCACGACGAGACCCTAGCGCGATCATGATCAGATCCGGTGGTCAAGATGGAAAGATTCCGGCTAGCAAGAAGCGGAGCGGGATTGCGCATGCTGTCCAGCAAGAAGCGGAGCGGGAACGGAGCGGGGAGTGCCCATGTCGAGTAGTGCCGAGGCCCTCTGTGCGTTCGTCGACGCGTCGCCGTCGCCGTACCACGTGTGCGCCACCGTGGCGGCGCGCCTGCGCGCCGAGGGCTTCACCGAACTGCGTGAGGCCGACCCCTGGCCCGGTGAACCCGGCCCGTACTTCACCGTGCGCGACGGCTCGCTGGTCGCGTGGCGCAGCGCCGACGCCGCGACCCCGTTCCGCATCGTCGGTGGCCACACCGACAGCCCCAACCTGAGGGTGAAGCAGCATCCGGACCGGTTCTCCACCGGGTGGCAGGTGGTGGCGCTGCAGCCCTACGGCGGCGCGTGGCTGAACTCGTGGCTCGACCGCGACCTGGGCATCAGCGGCCGGATCTCGTATCGCGCCCAGGGGACCGTCGAGCACCGCCTGGTGCGCATCGACGATCCGCTGCTGCGCGTGCCGCAGTTGGCGATTCACCTCTCCGAGGACCGCAAGGGCGTGGAGCTGAACCCGCAACGTCACGTCAACGCCGTGTGGGGAGTGGGCTACGGCGCCGGCGACTTCCTGGCCCACGTGGCCGAGCACGCCGACGTGGACCCCGGCGCCGTGCTGGCAGCCGACCTCATGACCCACGACCTGACGCCGTCGCGGCTCGTCGGCGCGCATCGCGAGCTGGTGAGCGCGCCGCGGCTGGACAATCAGGGCACCTGCTATGCGGGCCTGGAGGCGTTCTGCGCGGCCCGCCCGGACGGGTTCGTGCCCGTGCTGGCGCTGTTCGACCACGAGGAGGTGGGGTCGACGTCGGACCACGGCGCCCAGTCGGATCTGCTGCCGACGGTCTTGGAGCGCATCACGTTGGCGGCGGGCGGCAGTCGTGAAGACCACCTGCGCCGGCTCCCCGGGTCGATGGTGGCCTCGGGGGACATGGCCCATGCGACGCACCCCAACTATCCGGAGCGGCACGAACCCGGGCACCTCATCGAGGTCAACGCCGGCCCGGTGCTCAAGGTGCAGCCGAACCTGCGGTACGCCACCGATGGCCGCACGGCGGCGGCGTTCGCGCTGGCGTGCCGTCAGGCCGACGTGCCGTTGCAGCGCTACGAGCATCGCGCCGACCTGCCCTGTGGGTCCACCATCGGCCCGATGACCGCCGCGCGCACCGGGATTCCGACGGTCGACGTCGGAGCCGCCCAGTTGGCCATGCACTCGGCGCGCGAGCTGATGGGCGCGGCCGACGTGGTGTCGTACGCACGTGCGCTGCAGGCGTTCCTGGCGCCCGAGTAGCGAGGTCGCGCGGCGGGTCGAACACCGGATGGGGCGCACCGGGGCCTGACGGCAGGCATACTCGGCCGGTGTCGTGGTCGGTCATCGCGTTAGCCGGACTGCTGGTCGTCTGCACGTTGCTGGCCAGGCGGCTGGAGCAATGGGGCATCACCACCGCGATGCTGCTGGTGCCCGCGGGGTTCCTGGTGGGCTGGACCACCCACGACGCGCTGGCCGCGGGTCTCACCGCCCACACCATGCGGCCCGTCGTCGAGACCATCCTGGCGATCGTGCTGTTCGAGCACGCCGCCAACATCCGCGGCGGGTTCTTCGGCGGCCAGGCCAAGATGGCCATGCGACTGTTGTTCCTGGCGATGCCGCTGAGCCTCGGGCTGGCGGTCCTGATGGGCCTGTGGCTGGTGCCGCACCTCGGGTGGCCGGCGCTGCTGCTCATCGCCTGCGTGGTGGTGCCCATCGACTTCTCGCCGGTGATGGCGCTGCTGCACGACGAACGGATCCCGCTGCGCGTGCGGCAGCTGCTCAACGTCGAGGAGGGTTACTCCGACGGCGTCATCGCCCCGATCTTCCTGTTCGCGTTGGCGCTGACGATCGACGGCGGCCACACCGCGAAGGAGGGCCTGGTCGAGGCCATGAGCGAGGCCGTGCCGCACCTGGCGATCGCCGTCGTGCTGGGACTCGGTCTCGGCGGCGGGCTGGCCTGGCTGGCCAACGCGGCCGACCGCGCCGACCTGACCACCGAGCGGTCGCGGCGGGTCATGATGGTGATCACGCCCGTACTGACCTACCTGCTCAACGTCGGCCTCGGCGGCAACGGCTTCGTCGCGGCGTTCGTCGGCGGCGTCGCCTTCAACAGCGTGCGCGTCTACGTCGACCGCCCCCGCGAGCAGCAACTCCTGGACGACACCACGTTCCTGCTGGCGGCCATCATGTGGTTCGTCTTCGGCGCTGCCGCGCACTACGAGTTCGAGGACGGCGTCAAGCCGCATTCGCTGGTGTGGTTCTCGCTGCTGGTGCTGACCGTGGCGCGCGCGCTGCCGGTGCTGGCGGTCACCGTCCGGTCGTCGCTGTCCTGGCGGGAGCGGACGGTGCTCGCCACGCTTGGCCCGCGCGGCACCGCGAACATCTCGCTGGCGCTGCTGGCCTACGTGGCGCTGCCCGAGGGACCCGACGAGATGTTGCTCGAGGCGTCGTTCCTGGTGATCATCGGCAGCATCGCGGTCCACGGACTGCTCGGCCCGCTGCTGGTGAGACGCACCGCGGTGGCGGGTGTCGAGGCCGAGAGGCAATAAACTGTCTCCGTGACGACCGAAGTCCCCGCAGTTGACACCGTCCAGCACGCCTCCGACACCCCGGAGCAGCCCCAACCGTTCCGTGAGCTGGGGCTCAAGGACGACGAGTACGAGCGGATCAGGGAGATCCTCGGCCGTCGGCCCACCGACGCCGAGTTGGCGATGTACTCGGTGATGTGGAGCGAGCACTGCTCCTACAAGTCCTCGAAGGTGCACCTGCGCTACTTCGGTGAGACCACCACCGAGAAGATGCGCTCCGGCATGCTGGCGGGCATCGGCGAGAACGCCGGCGTCGTCGACATCGGCGACGGCTGGGCCGTCACCTTCAAGGTGGAAAGCCACAACCACCCGTCCTACGTCGAGCCCTACCAGGGCGCCGCCACCGGTGTCGGCGGCATCGTCCGCGACATCATGGCCATGGGCGCGCGCCCCGTCGCGGTCATGGACCAGCTGCGCTTCGGCGCTGCCGACGCCCCCGACACTCGTCGCGTCCTCGACGGCGTGGTCCGCGGTGTGGGCGGCTACGGAAACTCGCTGGGCCTGCCCAACATCGGTGGGGAGACGGTGTTCGACGCGTGCTACGCGGGCAATCCGTTGGTCAACGCGCTGTGCGTCGGTGCGCTGCGCAAGGAGGACCTGCACCTGGCGTTCGCGTCCGGCACCGGCAACAAGATCATCCTGTTCGGCGCGCGCACGGGTCTGGACGGCATCGGCGGCGTCTCGGTGCTGGCCAGCGAGACGTTCGGCGGCGACGAATCCGGCGCCTCGGGCCGCAAGAAGCTGCCCAGCGTGCAGGTGGGCGACCCGTTCATGGAGAAGGTGCTCATCGAGTGCTGCCTCGAGCTGTACTCCGCCGGCCTCGTGGTCGGCATCCAGGACCTCGGTGGTGCCGGATTGTCGTGTGCGACATCGGAACTCGCGTCCGCGGGCGACGGCGGCATGGCCATCGAGCTGGACCGGGTGCCGCTGCGCGCCAAGCACATGTCACCGGCCGAGGTGCTCTCCAGCGAATCGCAGGAACGCATGTGCGCCGTGGTCACCCCGGACAACGTCGACGAGTTCATGGCGGTGTGCCGCAAGTGGGACGTGCTGGCCACCGTCATCGGCGAGGTCACCGACGGCGACCGGCTGCAGATCACCTGGCACGGCGAGACCGTGGTGGACGTGCCGCCGCGCACCGTCGCCCACGAGGGCCCGGTGTACGAGCGGCCGGTGGCCCGCCCGGATACCCAGGACGCCCTGAACGCCGACACCTCGGCGGGCCTGCCCCGGCCGACGACCGGCGACGAGCTGCGTGCCACGCTGCTCGCGCTGCTGGGCAGCCCCCACCTGTGCAGCCGGGCCTTCATCACCGAGCAGTACGACCGCTACGTGCGCGGCAACACCGTGCTGGCCGAACACGCCGACGGCGGCGTGCTGCGCATCGACGAGGAGACCGGTCGCGGCATCGCCGTCGCCACCGACGCCTCGGGCCGCTACACCGCCCTCGATCCCTACACCGGCGCGCAGCTGGCGCTGGCCGAGGCCTACCGCAACGTGGCGGTCACGGGCGCCACCCCGGTCGCGGTCACCAACTGCCTCAACTTCGGCTCGCCCGAGGACCCCGGTGTCATGTGGCAGTTCTCGCAGGCCGTCCGTGGGCTTGCCGATGGCTGCGCGGCCCTTGGCATCCCGGTCACCGGCGGCAACGTCAGCTTCTACAACCAGACCGGGACCACCGCCATCCACCCGACGCCCGTGGTCGGCGTGCTCGGCGTGCTGGACGACGTGACGCGGCGCATCCCCACCGGTTTCGGCGCCGAACCCGGCGAGACGCTGATCCTGCTCGGCGACACCCGCGACGAGTTCGACGGCTCGATCTGGGCCCAGGTCACCGCCGATCACCTCGGCGGGCTGCCGCCCCAGGTGGACCTGGCGCGCGAGCAGCTGCTCGGCGAGGTGCTGGTGGCCGCCTCCCGCGACGGTCTGGTGTCCGCGGCGCACGACCTCTCGGAGGGTGGGCTGATGCAGACCGTCGTCGAGGCCGCGCTGGCCGGTGAAACCGGATGCCGCATCGTGCTTCCCGAGGGCGCGGACCCGTTCGTCGCGCTGTTCTCCGAATCGGCGGGCCGGGCGCTGGTCGCGGTGCCCCGCACCGAGGAGAGCCGCTTCATGGCGATGTGCGAGGCGCGCGGCCTGCCCGCCACGCGCATCGGCGTCGTCGACGACCGCAGCGACGGCATCGAGGTGCAGGGGCAGTTCACCGTCAGCCTGGAGGAGCTGCGGCGCACGTCGGAGGGCGTGCTGCCCCGGCTGTTCGGGTGAGACCCCCGCGCCACGTCTCCCACCCGCTGCTGGTCTGGGCCTGGAGCCTGCTCCGACTGGACCTCGTCGGGTTGAGCTTCGGCGCGGTGTTCTTCTGTCTGTCCCTGACACCGTCGCTGCTGCCGCGTGACTGGCTGTTCCAAGGGCTGATCTCGGGCACCAACGCGGCCATCGGCTACGCGATCGGCGTCGGGGTGGCCGCCTGCGTACGACGCGTCGTGCATGCGCGGCCACCGTGGTGGCCACCGTCGCCCCGCGTCCAGAACGTCGTGAAGGCCGCCGTCGTCACGTGCTCGATCGCCGCGGCCCTGCTGACCGTCGTTCCCGCGGCGGCCTGGCAGCGTCAGGTGTCGGCGCTGATGGGCGTCGACGGTCCCGCCACGTCGGACTACCTCCGGACACTGCTGGTCTCGCTGCTGGTGGCCGCCGCCTGGGTGGGCGCCGCCCGCGTCCTCGTCGACCTGGTCAAGGTGCTCGCCCGCTTCCTCATGCGTCGGTGGCACCTGCACCGCGAGGTCGCGGTGTTCGTCGGGGCAGGCGTCGTCGTGATGCTGCTGGTGCTGGTGCTCAACGGCGTGGCCTACCGCGGCTTCCTGGCAGGCGCCAGCGCCACGCTGCAACCCCAGAACCAGACCACGCGCGACGGCGTCGCGCAGCCGCGGGAACCCGAACGCTCCGGCAGCCCCGACTCGCTGGCGCCGTGGGACACCCTGGGATACCAGGGCCGCACGTTCGTGGCCACGGGACCCACGATCGACGACCTGGTGCGCCTCAACGGCAGACCCGCCAAGGAGCCCATCCGGGTCTACGCCGGGTTGCAGACGGCCGACACCGACGCCGGCCGCATGGCGGTGATCACGGCAGAACTCCTGCGCACCAAGGCATTCGATCGACGCGTGCTGGTGATCGTGCCCACGACCGGTACCGGTTGGGTGAACCCCGTCGCCGCGCGCGCCATCGAGACCATGTACGACGGGGACACCGCGATCGTCGCGGTGCAGTACTCGTACCTGCCGAGCTGGATCTCGTTCCTGGCCGACCGGCAGAAGTCCGTCGAGTCCGGTCGGCTGCTCGTCGACACCGTCCACGACCTGTGGGCCGACCAGCCGCCGGAGCGTCGACCCAAACTCGTCCTCTACGGCGAGAGCCTCGGCTCGCTGGCCGGGCAGGGGGCGTTCGGGTGGCTGCCGGACATCGCCGCCATGGACTTCAGCGCGGTGCTGTGGGTGGGGCCCCCGCACGAGAGTTCGCTCTGGAGTGGGTTGGTCGCGCGCCGCGACCCCGGCACCCGGGAGGTCGAACCGCGGTACGACGACGGGCGCACGGTGCGCTTCACGCAGGCGGCCACCGCCGAGGACATCGCCCGCGTCGCCACCTCGCCGTGGCACGGGACCCGGGTGCTGTTCATGCAGCACGCGTCGGACCCCATCATCTGGTGGTCGCCCAATCTGCTGTTCTCCCGGCCCGATTGGCTGGTCGAGCCGCCCGGCTCCGACCGCACGGCATCCATGCGGTGGTACCCGATCGTCACGTTCTGGCAGGTGAGTGCGGACATGACCAATGCGGCGGGCGTCCCGGGCGGGCACGGCCACAACTATGGCGACCTCATCGTGGACGGCTGGGCCGCGGTGCTCCCACCGCCAGGATGGACCGCCGACGACACCACCCGCGTGCGGTCGTCCGTGGCGGCGGCCGCAGCGGCCGGAGGGCCCGAGTTCTGATGCGGCGCAACCGGTCACGTGCGATCCTGCTGGCCGTCGGACTGGTCGCCTGGAACGCATCGGTGGGACCCGCGCTGAGCCCCCGCACTCGCACGCTGGTCCACGCCGGGCTGGTGACCGTCCTGGCCCACCGGGCCGGTGCCACGCCGGGTCTGTCCCCGCGGGCCGTCCGGCGAGGCGCGACGTGGGGGCTTCCGGTCGCCGCCACCGCAGCGGCCGCCGTGGCGGTCTCGGCCCGGATCACGCCGGTGCGGCGCGCCATGGCGGAGCGGCAGCTCCCGGCTCCGGTGGGGGAGTGGTTGCTGGCGCACATCCCCGTCGGCACCGTCTACGGGGAGGAGATGGCCTACCGCGCCGTGCTGGGCCCGCTGGCCGAGAACGCCTTCGGCCCGCACCGGGGGCGGCTGGTGCAGGCGGCCGCGTTCGGCCTGTCCCACGTCGCCGACGCCCGCGCGACGGGCGAACCCGTGGCCGCGACGGTGGCCGTGACCGGCGCCGCCGGCTGGGGATTCGGCTGGCTGCACGCCCGGTCGGGCAGCGTAATCGCCCCCATGCTGGCACATCTGGCGCTCAACGAGGCGGGCGCGATCATGGCGTGGCACGTCCAGCGCCGCCGCGCCACGGCCGATGGCAGGCTCCCCGACCCGGCGCCGGTCCTCGGACACCAGACCATGCTGGGACACTAGGCCATGCCCTCTCGTCGCCCCGTGGACCCGACCAAGACCCGCGCCGCCGTCCTCGCGGTCGCGGACTGGTTGCGCGACCCCATCGCGGAGGAACCGCAGCGCCCCGTCGTCGCCGAGGCCGTCCGGCTCACCGCGCGCACGCTGGCCGCCGCCGCGCCCGGCGCCAGCGTCGAGGTCCGCGTTCCGCCATTCGTTGCCGTGCAATGCATCGCGGGACCGCAGCACACCCGGGGCAACCCGCCCAACGTCGTCGAGACCGACCCGCGCACGTGGCTGCTGCTCGCCACCGGACTGCAGACCCTCGACGAAGCGATGGCCGCCGGGGCGCTGTCCGCGTCCGGGTCCCGCGCCGGTGAGGTGGCCGACTGGCTGCCGGTGGTTCCGCTGACCTGACCGGCGGGTCGCTCAGCCGAAGAACGGCCGCTCCTGCACCCAGTGGAAGCCACGGCTGCGCAGCGTGAAGTCCTCCAGGCGCTGCCGGTGCAACCGCACGTCGACGGCCTTCCCGTCGAGCGTGCCGCGCAGGCGCAGGTCGTCGTCGGCGCGCTCGACGGTGAACTGGCCGGTGTCGCCGATGGTCAGCACGTCGCCGTCCACCGTCACCGGCACGTCGACGAGGTCGCCGTCCATGCGCTGCTGGGTCATCACCCCGGGGACGTCGAAAACCACTCGCTGCCAACGGAACTCGTCGTCGAGCAACGGCGGGAGGGTCTTGCCGTCACTGGTGAAGTCGGTGACCGTCCAGATGCCGTACAGGGGCGGCTTGGCGCGCCCGTCGCCCACCTGATGCCACAGCGCCGCGTTGAACACCGCGCAGCTGACGGTCACCCACGCCCCCAGGAGCACCTGCGCCACCCGGGCCGCCCGATCACGCCGCGGCGCGTCGAACAGCGGCGCGGACGGTGCGGGGCCGACGCCGCGGCCGAGCACCAGCGCGTCGACCAACCGCCGCGCGCCCGGGGCCAGCAGCACCAGGCTCATCAGCAGCAGGTGCGACGACAGGATCTTCACCGGCACGTCGAACGTCATGTTGAGCAGGAAGATCTGTCCCGTGCCCGCCAAGGCCAGCAGCGCCCCCGCCGTCGCGGTGCGCGGGACGAAGAGCAGCACCCCGGCGATCACCTCCACCGCGCCCAGGAACATCTCGTAGGGCGCCGACGTGCCGACCTGCAGCCACAGCACCGACATCGGGGACAAGTCGCCGAAGGGTTCGAGCAGCGCCGCCAGCGGCGGAGCCGGCATCTGCGTCGGGATCAGCTTGGCGAAGCCGTAGAACAGCATCTGACCACCCAGGCACAACCGCACGAACACGAGGAACCAGGCGGCCAGCCGCGGGTACGCCGGGCGAGACCGGTCCGCGACCGACCAGACGAGCGTGCCGACGGCGGCGAGCACCGCCAGCGTGAACACCAACAGCCACGCGGCCGTCTGGTCACCGCTGTTGGAGGCAGGGTCCAGCACCGCGTCGACGCCGAACACCGTCCTGCCCACCCAGGACGTCAACGGTTGCAGCGCCAGCATCTGCGCCAGCACGGCGTGCGGGGGCAGCCACTGGCCGGCCAGGCCGGTGAACACGAACGTGATCTGGGCGAAGGTCAGGCAGAACGCGCCGAGGTAGAGCACCGCGAAGCGGAATGCGACCAGGGTCGGCAGGTTCCAGCGGTCCTCGTCCTCCATCGCCGGGGAATCTACCGCCCGGCGATGACGTTTTTCCCATTCGTCGCCCGGTGACCGTAAACTGTGCGGCGTCACCCCCAGCCCCAGGGAGCAGCGTAGATCGTGACCGTCGAGCAGCCCTTGCAGGAAGATCGAACCGATGCTCCTCGCGACAGCGACGCATCGGATGAACCTCGCGAGGAGTGTGGCGTCTTCGGCGTCTGGGCTCCCGGAGAAGACGTGGCCAAGCTCACGTATTACGGCCTCTATGCGTTGCAGCACAGGGGACAGGAGGCCGCAGGCATCGCCGTGGCCGACGGTTCGCAGGTGCTGGTGTTCAAGGACCTGGGCCTCGTCAGCCAGGTCTTCGACGAACAGACCCTGGCCGCCATGCCGGGCCACGTCGCGGTGGGTCACTGCCGCTACTCCACCACCGGCTCCACCACGTGGGAGAACGCCCAGCCGGTCTTCCGCAACACCGCTGCGGGCACCGGCGTCGCGCTGGGCCACAACGGCAACCTGGTGAACACCGCCGAACTCGCCGCGCAGGCCCGCGATTTCGGTCTGCTCGACAACCGTGGTGCGGCCAACGCCACCACCGATTCCGACATCCTGGGCGCGCTGCTGGCCCACGGCGCGGCGGACTCCTCGCTGGAGCAGGCCGCCCTGGAACTACTGCCGAAGGTGCGCGGGGCGTTCTGCCTCACGTTCATGGACGAGAACACGCTCTACGCCGCCCGTGACCCGCACGGGGTGCGCCCGCTGTCACTCGGCCGGCTCGACCGCGGCTGGGTGGTGGCCTCCGAGACCGCCGCACTCGACATCGTCGGCGCGTCGTTCGTCCGCGACATCGAGCCCGGCGAGCTGCTCGCCATCGACGCCGACGGCGTACGGTCCACGCGGTTCGCCAACCCCACCCCCAAGGGTTGCGTCTTCGAATACGTCTACCTGGCCCGGCCCGACAGCGTGATCGGCGGCCGCTCCGTGCACGCCACCCGGGTGGAGATCGGCCGCAGGCTCGCCGCCGAGAGCCCCGTCGAGGGTGACCTCGTGATCGGCGTCCCGGAGTCCGGGACCCCCGCCGCCGTCGGCTACGCCCAGGGATCCGGCATCCCGTTCGGGCAGGGTCTGATGAAGAACGCCTACGTGGGCCGCACCTTCATCCAGCCGTCGCAGACCATCCGCCAGCTCGGCATCCGCCTCAAGCTGAACCCGCTGCGCGAGGTCATTCGCGGCAAGCGGCTCATCGTCGTCGACGACTCGATCGTGCGCGGCAACACCCAGCGCGCGCTGATCCGCATGCTGCGCGAGGCCGGGGCGCTCGAAGTACACGTCCGCATCGCGTCACCACCGGTGAAGTGGCCGTGCTTCTACGGCATCGACTTCGCCACGCCCGCAGAACTGATCGCGAACTCCGCCAGCAATTCCGCCGACGTCGAAGAGATGCTCGACGGCGTCCGCCGGGCCATCGGCGCCGACACCCTCGGCTACATCAGCGTGCAGGGCATGGTGGCCGCCACCGAGCAGCCGGCGTCACGGCTGTGCATGGCGTGCTTCGACGGGCAGTACCCCATCGAGCTGCCCGGCGAGACCGCGCTCGGCAAGAACGTCATCGAGCACATGCTGGCCACCGCGGCCCGCACCGGCATCCCGCTGCAGGCCGAGAACGACAACGCGTCGGCGCTACGCAGGCCCTGACGTCCCGGCCGGTCTACTGCGGCGCCGTCGAACTCCACTGCACCAGCCGACGGCCGCCCCCGTGGTCGCCGTGCAACGCGTCGACCACGGCGTCGCGGTAAGCCATCAGCCCACCCGGCGGCCGCGGGATCACGTCGTCGATGTCGTGCTCGTGCATCACGGCGTCGCACTCCAACGATTCGACGAGCGGGCGCGCGAGCCCCGGTGAGATGGGCGTGACCAGCCCCACCCACCAACTCGCGATGGTGGGCGTCAAGAACGGCAGCACCACGATGTAGCGCCGTCGCAGTCCGGCCACGTCCGCATACACCTGCATCGCGTCGCCGTACTCCAGCACGTCGGGACCGCCGACGTCCCACGTCCGCGATGCCGGGACGGCGGCCACGGCCGCCGAGGCCAGGTAGTACAGCACGTCGTCGATGGAGATCGGCTGGATCTTGTTGTGCACCCATTTCGGCGTCGTCATCACCGGCAGCCGATCGGTCAGGTGCCGGATCATCTCGAACGACGCCGACCCCGCGCCCACGACGATGCCGGCCTGCAACACCACGGTCTCGATGCCGGACTCGATCAGGATCTCTCCGACCGCGACCCGCGACCGCAGATGCCGCGACAGCTCACCCTCGGGATGCAGCCCCGACAGGTACACGATGCGCCGGACTCCGGCCGTGCGTGCCGCCTGCACGACGTTGCGCGCCGAGCGTTCCTCCTCGGCGACGAAGTCCGACGACGAGCCCATCGAGTGCACCAGGTAGTAGACGACGTCGATGCCGTCGAACGCGGCCGTCAGCGACGCGACGTCACCGAGGTCGCCGCGCGCGACATCCACCTCACTGCGCCACGGGGCGTCGTCGAGTTTGGCGGGCGTGCGGGCCAGGGCCCGCACCGCATGGCCCCGCTCGAGCAGCACCGGGATCAGGTGTCCCCCGATGTAGCCGGTAGCGCCCGTCACCAGGCAGCGGCGGGTCGATGTATCGGTCACCCGTCCTCCGTTCCTCGAAGGTGAATATGTCCGCAGCCAGGCTCATTCAAACGGGCAACCGGGGTTGGGTGCGTCCACGGCCAGCGGTTCGCCGGCCGCGACGATGTATCCGGCCCACAGCACCAGGGGGTCCGGGCCCAGGTTACGGCCGACGTGGACGTAACCCGGCCCGCTGGTCTCGGTGATCGCGCCGCCGGTGGGGTAGACGCCGTCGACCCCGCAGTCGGCGTCGAAGTGCGTCAGCGTGCCCGCCCGGATCACGGCGTACACCTGCCCCGGATGCCAGTGCCAGCCGGTGCTGCCACCGGGCGGGATGACCAGTTCCCGCGTCACGTAGTGCACGCCGGCCACCGTCGACTCCGACAGCGTCCGCGCCGTCACGCCGGGGCTCGGCGCAGCCGCCGCGACGCCCGGCAGCGCCGCAGGCACGCCCAGCACCGACGTCGCCGCCACTGCCGTCAGCAGCGCCGCGGCGCTCCTCGTGCTCATGGTGACGAAGCGTGACACATCGCGCGGGTCGGCGCGGCTGCGCTCGGTGAACTCGCGACCGGTAACCTTGGGCGCGATGACGAGCAAGGGTCGGCCGGCCAACCAAGACGGCGTGTCCTATGCAGCGGCAGGGGTTGACATCGAAGCGGGTGACCGCGCCGTCGAACTCTTCAAGCCGCTGGCCAAGCGGGCTTCGCGCCCCGAGGTGAGGGGAGGGCTCGGCGGGTTCGCCGGGCTGTTCGCCCTACGCAACGACTACCGCGAGCCGCTGCTGGCGTCCTCGACGGACGGCGTGGGCACCAAGCTGGCGATCGCACAGGCCATGGACAAGCACGACACCGTCGGGCTCGACCTCGTGGCGATGGTCGTCGACGACCTCGTGGTGTGCGGCGCCGAACCGCTGTTCCTGCAGGACTACATCGCCGTCGGGCGCACCGTGCCCGAACGCGTCGCCGAGATCGTCTCCGGCATCGCCGAGGGCTGCGTGATCTCCGGCTGCGCGCTCCTGGGCGGCGAGACCGCCGAACACCCCGGGCTGATGTCCCCGGATCACTACGACCTGTCGGCCACCGGCATCGGCGTCGTGGAGGCCGACGACGTGCTGGGCCCCGAACGGGTCAAGCCCGGCGACGTGCTCATCGCCATGGCCTCCACCGGCCTGCACTCCAACGGGTACTCGCTGGCGCGCAAGGTGCTGCTGGACATCGACCGGATGGATCTGGCGGGCCACGTCGAGGAGTTCGGCCGCACGCTCGGCGAAGAGCTGTTGGAGCCCACCCGCATCTACGCCAAGGACTGCCTGGCACTGGCGGCCGAGGCGCAGGTGCGCACCTACTGTCACGTGACCGGCGGCGGCTTGGCGGGCAACCTCGAACGCGTCATCCCCAACGGGCTGATGGCCGAGATCGACCGTGGCACGTGGACTCCCGCACCGGTCTTCGGAATGATCGCCCAGCGCGGCCGCATCGACAGGGCCGAGATGGACAAGACGTTCAACATGGGCGTCGGCATGGTGGCGGTGGTGGCTCCGGAGGACACGGACCGGGCACTGGCCATTCTGACCGCGCGGCACATCGAGTGCTGGACGCTGGGCACCGTGAAGAAGGGCGCCAAGGGTGAACCCCGGGCTCAACTCGTCGGGCAGCACCCGCGTTTCTGAGCCGAGCCGGGGGGCTGGCGCCTCAGCGGCGCCAGTCGTCCTCGTCGGTCCAGCGATCTACCAAATCATCGTCGGGGACTTCCCTACCGTTGGACTCGGCGGGGGCGTGCGACAGCTCGCGCTGTAGTTGCCCGAAATCGGTCTGCGGCGAGCTGTACTTCAGCTCGCGCGCGACCTTGGTCTGCTTTGCCTTTGCTCGGCCGCGGCCCATGGGGGACCCCCTCGCGCAATAACGGAGCGGCCCGAACTTCAGGCGGCTCCGATCTGAGTGTGTATTTCGTCCTGTGCACACCTTACCGTGCCCGGAGACTCCGTGCTGGCAGGCCCGGCTTGGCGGCGCCGACGGGGCCGCGGGGTCACGACCGGCGCGTCACCGGGGGCCCCCGCGCAGCCGTTCCACCGCCAGCCGGCCCGCGCCGACGTGCTCACCGACCGGCAGCGAGTCCGCGTCGATGGCTGCGCTCACGGTCACGTCGCCGCCCGTGACCAGGGGGGTGTCCGCCGGCAGTCCGCGCTTGACCAGAGCCAGTGCGACGGGACCCAGATCCACGTGGTCGACCACCGTCCCCAGTCGGCCCACCGCACGCCCGCCGGCCAGCACCGGGTCCCCGGTGGCCGGACGCTCGCCCGACCCGTCGAGGTGCAGCAGCACCAGCATGCGAGGAGGTTTGCCCAGGTTGTGCACTCGCGCGACGGTCTCCTGGCCCCGATAGCACCCCTTGTCCAGATGGACCGCGCCCTCGCCGGGGCCGCCGATCCACCCCACCTCGTGCGGGATGGTGCGGTCGTCGGTGTCCACGCCCAACCGTGGCCGCAGCGCGACGACCCGGTGCGCGTCGTACGCCCACGTCCCCGCGGGCCGCGCACCCGCCGCGACCAGCCCGGCCGTCACGTCGGCCGCCGCGTCGCGCGGCACCACCAGGTCGATCTCCGACGGCGCGAGCGTGCGCACGAAACCGCCGGTGGCCGGCCCTTTCGTCAGTGCCGTCTTCGTCAGTGCCATCTTGTTCAGTGCCGCCGCCGTCCCGGGCCGCGGCGGCGCGACGACGCCGACGGCCTCGCAGACCGCCACTGCGCGGGGGCCGACGAGCGACAGCACCGCCAGGTCCGCGGGCTCGACGACGACGTCGGCCCAGAACACCATCTTGCGCAGGAATGCCAGAAGCGGCTCGCCGCGCCAGGATTCGGTGTCGAGATACGTGACGCCGTCGATGTCGGTCTGCAGCCAGTGATCTTCCACACGACCCTGGCCGTCGAGGCTCAGGTTCTCCACGACGACGCCGTCGGTCAGGTCGCTGACGTGCTGGCTGGAGATGGTGTGCAACCAGCTCAGCCGGTCCTTGCCGGACAGCGCGAGCACGGCGCGACGGGATCGGTCGACGACCACGACGTCGTGTGCGGCGGTGCGTTGCTCGCCGAGCGGATCGCCGTGGTGCCACACCGCACCCGTGTCAGGACCGGTGGGAACCAAAACCGAGGACATGGTTCAACTCTACGAGCCGGGCGCTATCCTCGGCGCCCATGACCGCGCCGGTCGTCGTCGACCTCGCAGGCGCCGTGGTGGCTGCCGACACCCCGGTGCTGGCCGTCGACGATCCGCTGCTGTCCCGCGGCGACGGGGTGTTCGAGACGCTGCTGGTGCGTGACCGGCGCGCCCGCCTGCTCGATGCGCACCTCGCCCGGTTGGGCGCGTCGGCCGCCACGGCGGGCCTGCCACCACCGGACGCCACGGCCTGGCGCGCCGCCGTCGCGACGGCCCTGACCGGCTGGAC